>JACQTM010000005.1 GCA_016210825.1 Hyphomicrobiales bacterium | reverse complement strand
GCAATGCGGACTGTCTTGCGCAGTTCAGAACTTGGCATGTTGCGCCAGCGCCAGTTTGCCGCGCGCGGTGAGCATCACGCGCGCGGCCTTCATTGGGCCGCCGTCGCTTTCGATTTTAACGAGGCCATCGCTGACCGCGTCTTCCCACACCGTGAGGCGCGGACAGCAGCTACGCCATGCCTCCATCGTCTCGCTATAGGTACGCGGATTGGACGCCACCCAGGCGAGGAATTGCTGCGTGATTAGGCTTGTCGCGGCGGAAGACGGCGCCGACTTTGCATCGGGTGCGCGCATCGATCGAATATGCACACCTCGCTGGTGATAATCCAGACCGGCGCGAAGCCGCCTGGCGCGGTCAGTGCACGCCGGGAGGCGGCTCATTCCGATTGCGATGAATCAGCTCATCGACAAGCTTGCGAATATCGATATGCGTGCCATCGTCACCCTCGATCAGCAGCACGGCCCGCCCCGTTTCATTCACGTGATGCGCCCAGCCGATCGCCTCGTCGAGGCTCCCGAATTCCTTGTAAAGATTGCGAATCTTCTCGGTCGGACTGAGCACCTCTGACCCGCGTGGACCGCTGTAAACCCGATACATGATTGTCCTCCTTCGCGGCGGCAGGGAAAACATGGGAGCCTCCGGCCGTTGAACCGGAGGCCAGGCCGTGAAATGTATGACCGGTCATTCGATCCTTCATACATCACGTCAACATAACCGCCGTCGTATGGTTCCGAGATAGCGTGCAAACATGACACCGATCGATGTACTATTATTCGATGCGGCGTCTTGGGAGGATGGACAATGCGTTTCATTCTCGGTGTGATTGTCGGCGCGGTACTGTTGGCCGGGTCGGCGTACGTGCATGACACGATGCGGGCGCGGCCGGGCGTAGCCGGCGCGCCGCAGCCCTATGTGAATTGGGATCAGGTGTTCGCCGCGTTTGGCCGGATTTAACCGGCACGGCAAGCAGTGCGCCTGCAATTCCTTGGCTGCGGCGACGCCTTCGGTTCCGGCGGGCGCTTCAACACCTGCTTTCACGTGACCGGCGCACGGGCGAATTTCCTGATCGACTGCGGCGCGTCGTCGTTGATCGCGATGAAGACGTTCGGGATCGACCGTAACGCCATCGACACGATCCTGGTGACGCATTTCCACGCCGATCATTTCGGCGGATTGCCGTTTTTCGTGCTCGACGCGCAGCTCGTGGCGAAGCGCACGCGGCCGCTGCTCGTCGCCGGGCCGCCGGAGCTTCCCGTCTGGTACGACAAGCTATTCGCCGCCACCTATCCCGGTGATCGCAAACTGCCGTTCGAACTGACTTTGCGGGAGGTCGAAATTGGAAAGCCGAACGAGATTGGCGGATTGCGGGTCACGCCCTATCCCGTTCGTCACGACGAGCGCGCCGGCCCTTGCCTCGCCTATCGCATCGAGGCGGAAGGAAAAACGATCTGCTATTCCGGCGACACCGAATGGACGGATACCTTGATCGAGGCCGCGCGTGGCGCCGATCTCTTCATCTGCGAATGCTACATGTTCGAGAAAGTGGTGCGCGCGCATTTATCGCTGTCGGTGCTGCGCGACAAGCTGCCAGCGATCGGAGCGAAACGCGTGATCCTCACGCACATGAGCGAAGACATGCTTCGGCGATTGGGCGACGCCGGATACGAGACGGCGGAGGATGGGAGGGTGGTGGAATTTTGAGATCGCTCCGTAATCCTGAGGTGCGAGCGGCTAAGCCGCGAGCCTCGAAGGATGACAGGAGATTGCCACCCTTCGAGGGCCGCTTCGCGGCCACCTCAGGGTGACGAGAAATGATGAATGCGCGGGTCAATCAATCCCGCGCATGACAAGTTCACGACTGCGCGCGCCGCCGCCTTGCGATGACGAACGCCAATAAACTCACCGCCACGCAGGCCGCGATCAGGGCCAGCGCGAGCTTCCAACGGCCCGACATCATCTGTTCGCCGGTGAACACCATGAGCACGGTGAGCGGCGCGATGCCGAGGCCCGTCGTCCACAAAAATGTCCACCACGACACCGAGGTGAGGCCGGCGGCGTAGTTGATGAGGTTGAACGACACCACCGGTAGGAAACGGCTGATCAGCAATACGGCAACGCCCTGCTTTTGCGTCCATTCGTCGATGGCCGCGGCGTGGCGCGCCGGCAGCACGGCTTGGACGAACGGCCGGCCGAGCCAGCGCGCGAGTGCGAAGGCGAGAATGGCGCCGAGCATGGCGCCGACCCAAGTGATCGCCGTGCCGATGACAAGCCCGAACACCATGCCGTTGGCGATGGCGACGAATTCCGAAGGGAACGGCACGAAGGAATGCACCACCATCAGCAGCAGCGAGCCAACCACCGCCCAAGCCCCCCAGGCGCGGATCGTGTCCTCGAACTCCTCGGCGGACAGTCTGAACGGCATGATCGGCGCGAGATCGCCGCGCACGAGATAGAACGCGACAATGCCGCCGAGCAGAAGCGCGAGCAGCGCAAGGCCAGCGATGACGGTGGCGCGGCGCACGCC
Source organism: Hyphomicrobiales bacterium (assembly GCA_016210825.1). GTDB lineage: Bacteria > Pseudomonadota > Alphaproteobacteria > Rhizobiales > Xanthobacteraceae > JACQTM01. The sequence goes on along the minus strand of JACQTM010000005.1, from coordinate 2,047 downwards.
GCCCACGCCCTCGAAAGAAGGTTGTTTCACGTTGCCCTGCCCCCGACGTGCACTCAGTTTTCGCAATATTGTCTGACGGGATCAGGCTCGCGGCAATGCGAAATTAGTGTGGTTCGACATGACTGGAATCGTCATGCCCGGCCAACGGGTCCGCGCCAACGGGTCGGCGCAAAGCGCCGCCCGATGGCAGGCTCCGCGCGGCCCGATGGTAAACCTTGAGCCGGGCATCCATCTTGAAAAACAAATCTCACGAAGCCGATGGATTGCCGGGACATCCTCGGGTCAAGCCCGAGGACAGGCGCCCGGCAATGACGAAGCAGCGCATTGACCGTAAACGCGCAACCACCTGCTTCAACCCGGTGGCATTGCTCACTTCGGGCATTCGCCGACGCGGCGCGCGTCGATTGTCGTGATCGACTTGATCGTCGCACCGCCGCGTTTGCCGGTGGAGTTCATCACCACGGTGTAATGCCGCGGGCTGTCGTAGGTGTAGGTCATGGTCGTATCCATGGCGAGCTCGCCGGCGCATTGAAAGCGCATGGTCATGCCGTTCGCGGTGCGCTGGAAATTCACGCGCTTGCAATTCTGCCCCGGCGAGCTTGCGGGTCCGGCTTCGCCTTCCTGCTGCCGCTTCGCCAGTTCGGGTGTAATGCAGGTGCTCTGCTCGCGCGCTACGATCGCCTGCCGGCCTTCGTAGGTGACCTTGACGGCCATTTTCCACATGCCGGGCTGCGGGCCGTCGGCGGCGTGCGCCGGAGCAAAAGCGGCGAGCATGAGGGCCGCGGCAAGGCCAGCGAGCATGGCAGGCAATTGGTTTTTCATGGAATCAGTCCCGATGGGCCGGACAATCTACCTCGCCGGCCGCTTTGTCGAAATTGCGTCGGGTTATGCCGCGAACCATGCCGACGTGGCGTGCGCAGCGGATTGCGGCGCGCTTGAAAAGCTCGTTATTATTGTATATACAATAAATCTGAATGCGCGTTACCTTCGATCCCGCTAAGCGCGAACTGACCTTACGTGAACGCGGGCTCGATTTCGCGGAAGCGGCGAAGGTGTTTGCCGGGCGCCACGCGACACGGAACGACGATCGCAAGGATTACGGAGAGCCGCGCCGCATCACTGCGGGTTTTCTCGGGAGCCGCATGGTGGTGCTTGTCTGGACGCCGCGCGGCGGGGAACGGCGCATTATTTCGATGAGGTATGCCCATGCCAAGGAAACGAAACGTTGGAAAAAAGTCCTGGGTTGACCCGGACGATGCGCCGGAATTGACCGAAGATTTCTTCCGCAGCGCTGATCTTTATGAAGGCGAAAGGCTGATCCGACGCGGCCGCCCGCGGCTGGCAAAACCCAAAGCCGCCATGAGTTTACGGCTCGACGCCGACGTGCTTTCGCATTTCCGCAAGACTGGCGCCGGCTGGCAGAGCCGCATCAATGCTGCGCTGCGCAAGGCGGCAAAGCTGCCGAAGGAAAAGCGGCGCAAGGCCTGATGGGCAAATACCATAAGCTTGCCAGGATGGGTTGAGAGGCAAACCCATCCCGCGGACCTAGATGCGTTTTTTGTAGCTTGAGCGAAACAGTGCCCATTTGACCAGCGCCGCGCCGAGCAGCAGGGCGATGGCCGCGACCAGCACCGCGTCGGCGGAGACCGGTACGCTCAGGGTACCCAGCGCCACGCCCGGCCCTTGCGAGGCGAAAGCGGGGGACAGCGCGAACGCCGAGATGACGGTGACTGACATCGCCGAAACAAAACGCATGGCAAGCCTCCATGAGGTCGGACGAAAGATCGTCCCGATGGAGATACGAGCGGCGAGACGCGAGAGCTTCATCCTGTCATGGCCTGGCCCTCTCCCAGGATGCGCCCAATGGCTCAATCCGGAGATTATCCCGGCCCGCGGAATGACTGATCACACGACATTGTTCAAAATCGATTCCATCTCCGGCTTCGTGAAAGCGCGCATCGTTTCGGTGCGCACATTGCCGAGCCGGCCGATGCTCAAGCCGAAGGCGGTGACAATCTTGTCATCGGGCGCCTCGACGATGGCCACG
>JACQTM010000051.1 GCA_016210825.1 Hyphomicrobiales bacterium | reverse complement strand
CTCCGTGTTTGTAGCGATTGAAAAGACCGCATTTTACGCAGCGGTCGCGTTTATCGCTCAATAATATTCAAAGAAATAAAACCGCGCGCGGTGTTCTCCGTCGTGGAACCGCCAGCCGCTGACAGCGTTCCTCATGACGCGCCAGCGCGCTTCTCTAATCGGCCGAAAATGGAGAATGGGGGCGATGTTCGACCTGAACACGCCATGGACATGGGTGATCCTCGTCGCCGTCCTCGCGGCGGCGTGCGCCGCCTATGTGATGGTACAGTCCTACCGGCTGGCGCTGCCGGCGTGCCGCAGGGTCGAGAAGCTGATCCAGACTGGCGTCATCCAATACCTCGCGGTGTCGTGGAACCTCGACGATGACGATCCAAGGAAAATTCTTCCCGTCGAGATGATCGTCGAAGGCAATGCGGGTGGCAAGCCGTGGGTTCTCGAGGGCAAGAACGAAGCCGTGTGGCTCGAAGGCAAGGTTCCCGACGATGTGCTGCGGCTGTGGCTGGAGTGGCAACGCAACACCGCCGAGGCGCTGCACTGCTTCGATGTTTTGCGCATGCGCAAATGGGTCGATGTCAAGGACGCCATCGACGGGCGGCCGGGATCGCTGGTTGCGCTGATGAAGGCGTGAGTGCGCGAACTGGTGCAAGACTTTTCGCGATTGCGCCCTAGGCGCGCGGACTGCCGTTATGCATTTCGCCGCAGCAGCGATTTGCCAAACTCCAGCAAATCCCCGGTGGAGCGCGGCTTATCATGTCCGACCTCGAACGTCGGTGCCGCCGGCTGACGGCGCACATCGCGCGACCGCGCTGTCAATGCGACGATGTCGTCATGCTGGCTGCCGAGCAGACGCTCGCGCTGCCCGACAGCCGCGCTCAACCTGGCTATGTCCGATTGCATTTTGGCCATCGCACGCTCGGCGTCGGCAAGCGCGCTGGCTTTCGTCGCGGCGTCATCCTTCGTAGCGCGCAATTCGTTGCGCAGTTCGCTTTCGCGCGTCTCCAGCGCCTTCTCGCGCGCTTCAAGGGCGAGCACGGCCGCGGATTTTTCCTCTAACGCAATTTTCAGCTTGCCGATCGTCTCGGTCTTTTTTCCGAGTGCGCCAACCTGCGCCAATGTTTTGCTCTTTAAGTTTTCAATGCTGGTTTCGAGCTGCCGCGTGGCCACGGCGAATTTCACCCGTAAATGATCCTTATCGGCCTGCATGTCCTTCATCGAGAGCGGCGTCGCAGCATCAAGGCGGCGCGTTGTCAGGCGGACGGCGCGTGAATGCACGGCCGGCGCGACCGCGATGCCGATGACGGCGGCGAGCAAAAATCCGATGCCGAAGAACATGACGGCTTCGACCGTCAGGAGGTCGCCGAGCATGGGCGTGGCCCTCGATGTTTGATACCCCGAGGGTGGGGTGCCACGCGGACCATGGCGTTGCAACGGATGGCCGCTATTAACCTCAACGCGGCGCAAGAGCGCCCGTGACCTAAGGGCCGCGGGCTCGTCTTAAATCGGCAACGGCAAGTCCTATCAATGTCGGCGCTTCTATCTATATAGTGCCGCGACACAGCGTTCCTGGGAGGAATTCATGCTCCGCTTTCGCCGGATTCTGACGTTTACCGCCTTCGTTGCGGCGCTTGTGCTGCTGGCCGGCGATCTGAGCGCCCGCCCAGGCGGCGGCGGCAGCTTCGGCAGCCGCGGCTCGCGCACATTTTCAGCGCCACCCGCGACCTCGACCGCGCCGAAGGCCGCGGCACCGATCGAGCGCACCATGACCCAGCCGGGAAGCACCGCCGCCACGGCGGGCGCCGGCGCGGCATCGTCTTCTGCCGGCGGCTTCTTCAACCGGCCGGGATTGCTCGGCGGACTTGCCGCCGGTTTCCTCGGCGCAGGCCTGTTCGGCATGCTGTTCGGAAACGGTTTCATGGGTGGACTCGGCAGCTTCGCGTCGATCCTCGGCCTCATATTCCAAATCGCGCTGGTGGTGATTGTCGCGCGGCTTCTTTGGGCGTGGTGGCAGCGGCGTCAGGGGCTTGCCACCGCGAGCGGCCCTGCGTTGCGCGGAATGAACGAATTTCCCGGCGCACGTAATCTGGGCGGCGGCGGCGCGGCGGCGCCTTCACGCGGCGGAGCGATCGAGATTAAGCATGCCGACTTCGATGCGTTCGAGCGGCTGCTCTCCGATATCTCGCTTGCCTATGGCCGCGAAGATTTGGCCGCGTTGCGCGCGCTCGCGACGCCGGAAATGCTGAGCTATTTCTCCGAGGATCTTGCGAAGAACGCGAGCCGCGGCGTGGTCAACGAGGTGGGCGGCATCAAGCTCCTGCAAGGCGACTTGTCCGAAGCCTGGCGCGAGGACGCCGCCGAATACGCAACCGTCGCCATGCGCTACGCGATCACCGACGTCACCGTCGAACGCGCGAGCGGCAAGGTGGTCGATGGCTCGCGCTCGCCGGCGGAAGTGACGGAACTGTGGACCTTCCGGCGCGCGCGCGGGGGCAAATGGATTCTCTCCGCGATCCAGCAGACCTGACGCTTTCACGATAATCGCCAATCGAACAGCCCGGCCGCGAGGCCGGGCTTTTTCGTGGCGAGGGCATCCACGTCTTTACGCTTGAAGCCATATCTCTTTTTTGCTATATACATTGCGATGCACTGGGCCTTTCAAACCCTCAACGCCGTCGTCGATGAGGAAATCAGGGCCCTGCCATCGGATATGCAGGCCCGATTCCTGCGCTTTGCCGAGATCATCCAGCAGGTCGGCTTGGAAGCCCTGCCGCGCGAGGCGGTCAAGCATCTCGAAGGCAAGCTGTGGGAACTTCGCATGATCGGACGCGATGGCATCGCGCGCGCAATCTACGTCACGGCGGCGGGTCGTAGAGTGGTTGTCGTGCGAGTCTTCATCAAGAAGTCACAGAAGACGCCGCCGCGTGAACTCGAAATCGCCCGGCAACGGGCCAAGGAGGTCGGATGACCAAGCTCAAGGACTTGAAGGCGCGGTTGTTGAAGGACCCGGAGGTGCGCAAGCACTACGACGCGATGGAAGAGGAGTTCGCGCTCATCGCCGCGGTGGCGAAGGCGCGCGCGCGCGCAGGGCTTAGCCAGACGCAACTCGCCAAGCGCATGAAGACGACGCAAAGCGCGGTCGCGCGGCTGGAAAGCGGACGCGGCAAGCCCTCGACCCGCACGCTTTCGCGTTTCGCCAAGGCGACGGGACATCGGCTGAAGATCAGCTTCGAGCCGGTGAGAGGGAGGGGATGATTTCTTTCTGTCGTTCCGGCCAAGTGAAGCGCGAGCCGGGACCCATAACCACAGGGTACTCGGT
>JACQTM010000059.1 GCA_016210825.1 Hyphomicrobiales bacterium | reverse complement strand
CGCCGCTTTCCATGACGACGGCACAACGCTGCTCGTTGCCAATCAGCGTGGTGGAACGATTAGCGTAATCGATTTGCTGGCGATGCATGTGCGCGACACCTTCGCTGCCGGTGTGGGATGCGAGACACTGGCGTATATTTAGGCATCGCAGCCTGGAGCGCGAATATTCACGCCGTGTTTTTTCAACTGCGACCAAAGCGTGGCTTGACACTTCAATCAATCGGCAGATGCTTGACCCGTTAGTCCTGCGAGCGCGGAGGTCAACATGGAACCACCGACGCAGAACGCCGCGATGATCGTTGCGGTACCCGTTCGGATCGCAGCGTAGCGGCCTCAACCGCGGACGGCACGCCGGGAAGGGCCTCCTGGAGCCGCATCAGTGAGGCAAGGCTCCGCCTCCGCCCTCCCCGGTTTTGTGCCGCAATGATTAATGCGCGAATCAACGACCGCCGTCATGCTTTGCTATGCATGGGTGAAGACTTTTATCCAATCCGACAAGCAGATATCCGGCTCGCCGAGTTTCCGCACGAAGATTATTTCTTCGCGAAGAACAAATATTTCACCAGCGCCGCGATACCGAGGACGAGTAGAATGAGGACCAGCAAATAGATCAGACCCATGCCCGCGCCCATCATGCCCGGCCCCATTCCGCCAAAATCTCCCATCATATCTTTCTCCTTTACTTTGCCTTTTCGAAATTCGTCATGGTGAAGTGCCCATTGCCTAGTCGGTGCGGAGTGTGACTCGGTTACCGCTAATTGTCATTTTAACGAGCCCGAAAGATAACCGCCGTAAACATAAATACGCTCTTGCCCTCTTGTTTGAGCCCAATTGCGAAAATCCGCGACGATCGAGATGAAATCGTTGACCTGGAAGTTGCGCACCGCATCGAATTATTCATTGATGCAAAAGGCAGCGCATTGGGCAATCCTTGCCCTGTGCGTCGTGCAATTTCCGACGGCAAGCGCGATCCAGAGAACGCACGTGGTTAACCCCTTTGGGATCAAGCCATCGCAGCTCGACTTATTGTTTCACAAGATCCACGCATGGAGCGGTTGGACAATATTGCTGCTAGCGATCGCTCTTCTGGCGTTGCGCGTGTTCCACGGGGTTCCAAAATTACCGTCCGCGATGTCCGTATGGCAACGCTGGCTGGCGCACGCGACGCACATTGGCCTCTATTGCGGCATTTTGGCATTAACGGTAACCGGAACGGGAACAATGTATTTTTCGCGGGCGTTCGGACCGTATCATGTCACGTTGACGAAAATCGGAATTTGGCTGGTCGCGCTGCATGTCGCGGCGGCGCTTTGGCACCAATTCATGCTTCGTGATGGGCTGTTGAAGCGGATGATGATGCCCAGCCGATGAAGCGGGGGTAATCAACATTGGGCAGACTGAAACGAATGGTGCCGAGTGAATGCTCTTTTTTAAAGCGAAACGAAGATTGCGGGGTACGAACCTTGATCGTTGCCAATGACGGTCCGCACCCCGCGAGACGCTTGATGCCTATTTCGCTTTTTCGATTTTCGTCACCGTGAATTGCCCATTGACCTTATCAGCATCGAATTTGATCTTGTCGCCGGCTTTGATGGCTTTCGTCATCGCCGGATCCTGAACGCGGAACACCATTGTCATACCGTCGTCCATGTCGAGCTTCTTGATCGGCCCGTGCTTGATCGTGATCTTTGGAGACAGGCGAGGCCGATCGCCCCGCCGTTTTCCTTTCGGCGGACCTACTCCACGTCCTCGATTTCCTCCGGCCCGCCGCCGAAGGCCTTTTGCGCGAGCGCCGCTTGCATGAATTGATCGAGGTCGCCGTCGAGCACGCCCGAAGTGTTGGAGGTCGAGACTCCGGTGCGCAAATCCTTGACCATCTGATAGGGCTGCAAGACATACGACCGAATTTGATGGCCCCAGCCGATATCGGTCTTGGCCGCCTGCTCGGCGGCGGCGATTTCCTCACGCTTCTTCAATTCGCGCTCGTACAGCTTGGCGCGAAGCATGTCCCAGGCCTGCGCGCGGTTGCGGTGCTGGGAACGGTCGTTCTGGCAAAACACCACGATGTTGGTCGGGATATGGGTGAGCCGCACGGCGGAATCCGTCTTGTTCACATGCTGGCCGCCGGCGCCGCTCGCGCGCATGGTGTCGACTTTGACGTCGGCCTCCTTGACGTCGATGATGATGCGATCGTCGATCACCGGGTAGACGTTGACGCTGGCGAATGAGGTGTGTCGCCGCGCGTTGCTGTCATAAGGAGAGATGCGCACCAGGCGATGCACGCCATTCTCGGTTTTCAGCCAGCCAAAGGCGTTGCGTCCCTTGACCTGGATGGTCGCCGACTTAATGCCGGCTTCCTCGCCCTCGGTCTCCTCGATCCACTCGACCTTGTGGCCGTGCGCCTCGGCCCAGCGGGTATACATGCGCATCAGCATGTTCGCCCAGTCTTGGCTCTCCGTGCCGCCGGCGCCGGCATGAACTTCGAGATAACTGTCGTTGCTGTCAGCCTCGCCGGAGAGTAACGCCTCAAGCTCGCGCCGCGCAGCTTCGGCTTTGAGTTTTTTGAGCGCCGCTTCCGCTTCGCCGACGACCTTGCCATCCTTCTCGGCCTCGCCGAGCCCGATCATCGTGATCTGGTCGTCGAGCTCCTGCTCCATGCGGCCAAGTGATGAGAGTTGATCTTCGAGCGTGTTGCGCTCCTGCATCACCTTCTGCGCACGCTGCTGGTCGTTCCAGAGATTGGGGTCTTCCGCGAGCTTGTTCAGCTCGGCAAGCCGCGCCTTCGAGGTGTCGAAGTCAAAGATGCCTCCTCAGCAGTCCGAGTGACCGCTTGATGTCTTCGACCAGAGCTTCGGTTTCCGCGCGCATGTACTTTCGATTGCTTGTTGTAAACTGGGCGGCGATCCGTTCGATCACCGCCCGTTCGCGTTCGTCATGTAGCCAGCAAAGCGCCGACGCGCAACCGTTTCAGAACAGCCCGCCGCGGCCTGAGCCGACCGCGCGGTCGGTCTCCGGTGTCACGCCGAATGGGCCGCCCTGCATGCTGGTGACGCCGATCACCGAGTTGGCGTCGGGTGGCGCGGTGCCGGGTTTGAAGGCTTCGAGAATAGCATGGCTCGCCTCCGGACCGGCGCGCAATCCGCTCTTGGCGTCGATGCGGATAAGCTTGATGCCCGGCGGCACACGGAACGGCACCGCCGGCTTGTCGGCAAGCGCGACTTTGAGGAAATCTCTGACGATCGGGGCTGCGAGATGGCCGCCGGTGGCCCCGCGCGCCAGATGCCGTGGCTTGTCATAGCCGATATAACTCCCGACCACGAGATCGGGCGAAAAGCCGATGAACCAGGCATCCTTCTCCTCGTTGGTGGTACCGGTCTTGCCGGCGATCGGCTTGCCGACATCTTTTACCACCGTCGCCGTGCCGCGCAGGACAACGCCTTCCATCATCGAGGTGATCTGATAGGCGGTCATCGGGTCGATCACGCGCTCTCGTTTGTCCACCAGCACTGGCTCGGCTTGGCCGCGCCACTTGTCGGCGTCGCAACCGCGGCACTCACGCGTGTCGTGCTTGTACACGGTGTGGCCGTAACGGTCTTGGATGCGATCGACCAAGGTCGGCCTGATGCGTTTGCCGCCATTGTCGAACATCGCATAGGCCGCGACCATGCGCAGAACCGTGGTCTCGCCGGCGCCGAGCGCAAACGATAGATAAGTCGGCAGATCGTCATATACGCCAAAGCGCTTGGCATATTCGGCAATCAACGGCATGCCGACGTCCTGGGCGAGGCGCACCGTCATCGTGTTGCGCGATTGTTCGATGCCGGTGCGCAGCGTCGAAGGGCCGTAATATTTGCCGGTCGAATAATTTTCCGGCCGCCACGGCGGCAGGCCGGGACCCTGATCGATCTCGATCGGCCCATCGACCACGACGGTCGAGGGCGTATAGCCGTTATCGAGCGCGGTCGCATAGACGAACGGCTTGAACGCGGAGCCAGGCTGACGCAACGCCTGCGTCGCGCGGTTGAACTGGCTCTGGTCGAAGGAGAAGCCACCGACGAGCGCGAGCACGCGACCGGTCCACGGATCCATCGCCGTGATCGCGCCGGAGACTTCCGGAATTTGGCGCAAGCGATATTGGTTGGCATTTGCGGTCGTGTTCGGGAATGGTTCGGCATAAATGACGTCGCCCGGCGTGAGGACCTGCGACACCTTGGCCGGCTGCTTGCCGCGGGACGGTCCCTCCGCCGCCTTCGCCCATTTAACGCCATCGAACGGAATGATGCCGACTTGGCGCTCCTTGGCGATCGCGCCGCCGGGTTCGCGCGCTGGCTGGAACCCAACCCGCGCTGACTGGTCCGACGTCTCGAGCACCACCGCCATGCGCCAGGGCGCGACATCCGAAAGCGCCCTGACCTCGACGAGTTTCAATCCCCAGTCGCCGGTGATGTCGATCGTCGCCACCGGGCCGCGATAACCCTGGCCTTCGTCAAACTTGATGAGACCGTCCACCAGTGCCTTGCGCGCGGCCACCTGCAGCTTGGGATCGAGCGTCGTACGCACCGACAGCCCGCCCTCATAGAGCTTCTTTTCCCCGTAACGCTCATAAATTTCGCGCCGCACTTCTTCGGCGAAATATTCCGCTGCGAAGATGTGCGGGCCGGTCGACCGCGGAGTGACGTTGAGCGGTTCTTTCTTCGCCTTCGTACCATCAGCCGGCGTGATGTAGCGGTCGTCAACCATGCGGTCGATGACGTAGTTGCGCCGCTCGATGGCACGCTCACGCTGGCGAAACGGATGCAACGTTGTCGGCGCCTTCGGCAAGGCTGCGAGATAGGCCGCTTCCGGTACGTTGAGCTCATGCACGGATTTGTCGAAATAGATGAGCGAGGCGGCAGCGATTCCGTAGGCGCCAAGGCCGAGGTAGATCTCGTTGAGATAGAGCTCGAGAATCTTGTCCTTGGAATAGGTGCGCTCGATCTTCATCGCCAACAGCGCTTCCTTAATCTTACGATCGAACGAAATCTCGTTGCTGAGAAGGAAGTTTTTCGCGACTTGTTGGGTGATCGTCGAGGCGCCTTGGGGACGGCGGTTCGAGCCGTAGTTCTGCAAGTAGATCAGCCCGGCGCGCACGATGCCGGAGAAATCGAGCCCGCCATGCTCGTAGAAATTCTTGTCCTCGGCGGCGAGGAAGGCGTTGATGACCGGCTTCGGCACCGCCTGGATCGGAATGTACAGCCGCCGCTCGCGCGCATATTCGGCGAGCAGGGAGCCGTCCGAGGCATGCACCCGCGTCATGACCGGCGGCTCGTAATCCTGGAGCTGCGAGTAATCCGGCAGGTCCTTGGAGAAATGCCACATCAGGCCCGCGGCAGCGGCGACGCCGACGAGAAAGACGATCGTCCCCAACGCGAACAGAAAACCGAAAAAGCGCAGTAAAAGCCTCATCGCCCGCACCTTGCGGCGAGAGCGCCATGCGATCCCGCCGCCGTTGGATGTTTCAGTTTCAATCGAATGCCGCCAACCGCTGCGCGGTGCCGCGTTCCGGTCGCGTCGGGATTTCCCGCGTTTTTATGGTCAAACTGAGGCTTTGCCAATGAACCCTCGTCTTAGTTCGAGCCGCGTGCCGGATTCGCGCCGGCAATGCGCGTTGCGAAAAAGGTATCGATCGCCTTGACCATGCTTTCGGCGGCCTTTTGCCGCCACGCCCCGGTATTGAGCAGCTTGAGGTCGTCGCGGTTGGAGACGTAGCCGAGCTCAAGCAGCACCGAGGGCACGTCCGGCGCGCGCAGCACCTTGAAGCCCGCGGATTTTATCGGATGCTTGTGCAGGCGCACCGTGTTTTTTAATTCGCCCACCAGCGTACGCGCGAAGTGTACTGCGAACGTCTTGGTCTCGCGATGAGCGAGATCGATCAAGATATCGGCAACATCATTTGGTTCGCTGCTCAGATCGATGCCGGCGATCACGTCGGCGCGATTCTCGGCTTCGGCGAGACGGGCGGCCTCGCTGTCGGAGGCGGTATCCGACAGCGTATAGACGGTCGCACCCTGCACGTCGCCTTCCGATTTCGGCAACCAATCCGCGTGAATGGAAATGAACAGCTGCGCCTTGCGCTCGCGCCCGAGCCGCATGCGATCGCCAAGCGGAACGAAGCTATCGTCGGTGCGCGTCATTACCACGCGGTATTTTCCAGTCTTCTCGATATGGTCGCGCAGCAACAGGCCGAATTCGAGCACGATCGTCTTTTCCATGACCTCGTTTGCGGCTTTCGTGCCGGTGTCGATACCGCCATGACCGGGATCGATCACGACGATCGGGCGCGGATCGTCGGTCGTTTTGGGTTCGGCGGCCTTTGTCTGGCTTTCGCGGCGCGGCACGTTGTCCAACGCGCGTGCCGTCTTGTTCTCTATTGCAAGATTGCGCATGAAGTTCTCGCGGTCGGTGGCGGCGAGATCGACCACGAGGCGCGCAGGGTGATCGGCGCTGGCTTCGAGCATGAACGTCTTTTCCACGCGCACGGGCTTTGAGACGTCCATGACGATGCGCGAGCCGCCCTGCATCACCAGGCCGTAGCGGAAGGCTTTCACGAGGCCGCGTCCCTTGTCACCGGTCTTGGCAGGCAGATTGAACGTCACCTGCGGCAGGTCGATGACGACGCGATAGGGATCGGCCAGCGTGAACGCGCGGATATCCACCTTGCGTGTGAGATCGACGACGAAGCGCGTCTGGCTCTCGTCGCCGCCGACGCGCACGTCACTCGCCACGGGGAAGCCTGCGACGGGGACCGCGGCGGACGATTTGCCCGTGCGCATCACCTCG
>JACQTM010000004.1 GCA_016210825.1 Hyphomicrobiales bacterium | reverse complement strand
CGATATGCAAGGCGGCAAGCGCGAAAAAGGCGCTCACGCTTTGTTTCAGACGTCACGAGGACCGTAAATGACCACGTTCGACAAGCGCGAAGAAGGCTTCGAGAAGAAGTTCGCGCATGACGAGGAGTTGAAATTCAAGGCCTATGCCCGGCGCAATAAACTGCTCGGCCTTTGGGCGGCCGGTATTCTCGGTAAGAGCGGCACCGACGCTGACGCCTATGCCAAAGACATCGTGCTTGCCGACTTCGAGGAAGCCGGCGACAACGACGTGCTGCGCAAGGTGGTCACGGACCTTGCTGGCAAGGGCATCGACGAGCCGCAAGTTCGCGCCAAGATGACGGAATTGCTGGCAACGGCGGTGGCGCAGATTCAAGCCGGTAAATAACGGCACGCGGGGCAATGTAATGACGACGCAATCCGGGTTCTCGCTCGCGCGAAGATTGCGCGCGGGCGAGACGGTGTTTACCGCCTGGTGCGGGTTGGCCGCACCGATTGTCGCCGAAACAATCGCACGCGAAGGCTTTTCCGCTGTCGCCCTTGACCAGCAGCATGGCCTCTACGACATGGCATCGACCGCAGCCGGAATCGCCGCCGTCCGTATGGCCGGCGCCGCATCCATTGTGCGCATTCCGCTCGGCGATTTCGCCGTGGCAAGCCGTGTGCTCGATTTCGGCGCCGAGGGCGTGATCGCGCCAATGATCAACACGGTTGCCGACGCGCGCTCTTTTGTCGCGGCGGTGAAATATCCGCCGGTTGGAGAGCGAAGCTGGGGTTCGTACCGCGCAACAATACTTGCCGGCATGCCGGATCCAACGGTGTATTTGCGTGAGGCGAACGCGCTGACGCTCACCTTCGCCATGATCGAGACGCGCGAGGCGCTTTCAAACATGGATGCGATCGCGGCGACCGACGGCATCGACGCGTTATTCGTCGGCCCGTCCGATCTTTCCATCGCGCTGACTAACGGTTTGACGCTCGATCCGCACTCGCAAGAGGTGGAATTGGCGCTCGATAAGGTGCTTTAGGCGGAGAAGAAAGCCGGCAAGATCGCGGGCCTCTATTGCGCCACTGCCGAGCGCGCCATGGCGACCGCGAAACGCGGATTTAAGTTCCTCGCCGTTGGCAGCGATCTCGCATTTTTGCGCGCGGGCACGGCGGCGCAGGTGAAGGGATTGAAGCCCTGAGCTGTCATGGCCGGGCTTGTCCCGGCCATCCCGATCAGGAAGGCACTGCCCCACTAAGCGGGATCACCGGGTCTCGCCGCTACGCGGCGGCCCGGTGATGACGAATGAAATTTCATCCAACACCTTTGCCACATCACTTTCGATGTCACAGGCACTGATTTCCACCACACGATACCCGCGCTCAATCAGCCATGCGCGCCGTTCCGTTCGCGCCGATAACCCCTCGGCGCTTTCGTCATTCGGCACGAGCTCGATGACGGCGCGTTCGGTAAACGAAACGAAATCCACGATATGCGTACCGACCGGGGTTTGGCGTTTGAACCCGAGATCGGCGAAGCGCCGGTCCTTGGTCAGCGCATTCCAAAGAATACGCTCGGCGTCGATCGGGTTGCGGCGAAGCAATCGCGCCAGCCCGCGTACCGGCCCGCGCTCGCCCGGCACCCGCCCCTGCCCGTGCTCGGCGAGCAGCGCGCGCAGCAATTGCGCTTCCTTGCTGTCGAGTACGCCGCCCGAGGCCGGCCCCTTTCGCCCTTCGACCAGCGCCATGATCACCCCATGCAAGGTCTGGATGTCCTGTGTCGTCGGTTGCATGCGGTTGAACATGTTGCGCATGTTGATGGTCATGGTCTCGCGCTTTTCGGCGGGGCGGAAATATTCGATGTTCTCAAGCTCGCGTTCGAGATCAGTGAAGAACGCCATCAGCTGCTGTTTGACGGCAGGGCCCGATTTCTCCGGCGTGGCGAAGGGAAGTTTCCCGCCACTCGCCCGCTTGAACCATTCATAGGCAACGATCACCACGGCCTGCGCGAGATTAAGCGAAGCGAAGGCGGGATTAATTGGCAATGTAATGATGTTGTCGGCCAAGCCCACTTCGTTATTTTCAAGCCCGTTGCGCTCGCGTCCGAACATCACCGCCACAATCTCGCCCGCGCCGACGTGCTCAGCCATTAACCCCGCGGCCTCGTCGGCGCCGATAACGCGCTTTAACTGATCGTGCATGCGCGCGGTAGCGGCGAAAACGAATTGGCAATCGGCGATCGCCGCTTCGAGAGTTTCAAACACTTCCGCCTGTTCGAGAATGCGGTCGGCGCCCGAGGCCATGATGCGCGCTTTCTCATTTGGCCAGCCGCATTGCGGCTTCACTAAGCGCAGCCGTGCGAGACCGAAATTCGCCATGGCGCGCGCCGCCGCCCCGATATTCTCCCCAAGCTGCGGCTCAACGAGAATAACGATGGGGCCCGCGAGCGCGGCCCATTCCCTGGTTTTGTCGGTTCCTGCTCCTGGCATGGCGTAAATGTCCGCGATCCTCCTGCCCGATTGGCAGGCGGTTCGCAAACTTAAATAGCCAGTGAACAACCAAGCGGCGAGTTACGCCACGCGGATTGCGCTTTCACCGCCGCGTCGAGCCGGCAGCATTGCGATCAGGTCGGCGGCCGGCGCCGGCTTGCCGAACAGGTAGCCTTGAAATTCATGCACACCGAGCGCCGACAACGTCACCCATTGCTCGGCGGTTTCCACGCCTTCCACCGTCACCGACAGTCGGAGCGACCGCGCCAGGCTGACGATCCCTTCGATCACGGCGCGCCCGGCCGGGTCGAGGATATCGGCGGTGAGGCTGCGGTCGATCTTCAGGGTGTGGAACGGCATGCGCGCGAGATGGCCATAGGACGAATAGCCGGTACCAAAATCGTCGATCGCCAAGCGCGCGCCGAGCGCGGTCAGCGCGTTCAGCCGAGTGCACACTGTGTCGATATCACCGCGCAATGCACTCTCAGTCAGCTCGAGCTTAAGCGGACAGCCCCCGGCCAGCGCGCCACGCACGGCGGCTTCGAGTGTGTCCCATTCCTCGACCTGCCGGGGCGCGACGTTGACACTGACGAATAGGTCGGCGGGCGCACCGGCGGCGACGAGCCGGTGATAGTCCGCCGCCGCTTGATCGAGCGCCCAGGCGCCGATCGGGACGATCAGGCCGGTTTCCTCGGCGATGGGAATGAACACGCCCGGCGACACAATTCCGAATTGCGGATGGTTCCATCGCATCAAGGCCTCGACGCCGAGCAGCGTGCGATCCGCCGATCGCACGATCGGTTGATAATAAAGTTCTAGCTGACCGGGTTGCAGCGCCGAGCGAAGATCGGTTTCAAGCCGCAGCCGTTTCTCGGCCGCGCGGCGCGCGGTTTCGTCGAACACCACGACACGGCCGTGCCGTCCCGACATCGCCGCGCCGAGTGCGGATTGCGCATTGCGCCACAGTGTCGCCGGGTCGACGCGCGCCTCATCAAGTTCGATTCCGGCGACCGCGTGCCCCTTGGCCGAATAGCCATCGACCTCGGAGGCGGCTTCGGCGATGGCAAGGCATCTTTGTGCAAACGCTTCGGCCGCCATCCCGTTATCCAGGCCGGTCACGAGAATGGCGAATGTACAGTCGCCGATACGCGCCATGAGATCGCGCGGTTCGCACGCCACGGAAAGCTGTTTTGCCGTGCGTTGGACGACTTTCTGCGTGATTTCGTAGCCGCCCGCCGCGCGCAGGACATGACCGCAATCGAGTTCGAGCATCACTAGAGCCTGCGCGCGCCCGGCCACGCGTTTTGCCTGCTTGCGATCGATCAGACGACTCAAGAACCAAGTGCGGTTGCCAAGCCCGGTCAAGGCGTCGCGGCGCGCCCAGCTCAATGCGAAGGTTGTAACCAGGGTGACGAGGCCGATCATGAGAACACGCTCGACTTGCGCGCCAATCAGCGCCTTGTCGCTCGTCATGTATTCGCCGAAGCTGCGCGTGACGCTCAACGGACCCGCGGCATGAATCGCATAGACAGTGAGCGCGATCCATCCAATCACTGCGGCGGCGCCGGTCACCACCACGATCCGCGCATCGAATTGAACGACGCGCAATGCAATCAGCAAAAATACAGCGTCGACAGTTGTGGCTTTGAGAATGGCGGTCGGCGCGAGCTGGTATTGGTATGCGTAGACGGCGATCAGTGTGTAGAGCAGCGCTACGTCGAGCACCGGCCAGAAGAGGCGAAGCACTGCGATTTCACGGCCGAAATGACCGAGCGCCATCCGCATTCCGGTCGCGAGAATGAGCAGGCCGATCACGACCGGGACAGGTTGCAGGCCATCGGCGGCGTCGACCGGGCGCGCCGCCGCGAAGTAGACGACGCCTAGCAGGATCAGCACGCCGAGCTGAATGGCGTCGAGTGCACGTCGGGCAAGAACGAGATCGAAAACCAGACGATCGGTTGAGCGGGCCGGAGCTTGCATTTGCGACCGTAATTCTTGCGTGAGACCCCGCACAGCTTCAAAAGTCGAGGCAGCGTAAACGTGATTGCTTAATTTCACGTTCCCAGCAGTCGGAGGCGTGACGCGTCGATAAAATTGCGATCGCTTATGGACCAATAACGACTCACACCCAGCGAAACGGCTGGTATCAAAATCCGAGCAGGGCTTATCCGAAAGGCCGCTTTTCTCCCATCACGAGCAGTGATAAGTAGCCCGCGTCGAATGACAATCCGGCCGCCGGCCGGAGCTTCCCCTCACTCCTTTCCTGCGCGGCACCGTTATTCCCATGGCCAAGATCAAAGTTGAAAACCCCGTCGTCGAAATGGACGGCGACGAGATGACGCGCATCATCTGGAAGTTCATCAAGGACAAGCTGATCCACCCTTATCTCGATATTGAGTTGCTCTACTACGATCTCAGCGTGCAGAAGCGCGACGAGACCAACGACCAGATCACGATCGATTCGGCGGAGATGACCAAGAAGGTCGGCGTCGCCGTCAAATGCGCGACGATCACGCCCGACGAGGCGCGGGTGAAGGAATTCAACCTCAAGCAAATGTGGAAGTCGCCGAACGGTACGATCCGCAATATCCTGGGCGGCGTCATCTTCCGCGAGCCGATCATCTGCAAGAACGTGCCGCGCCTCGTTCCCGGCTGGACGCAGCCGATCATCATCGGCCGCCATGCCTATGGCGACCAGTATCGCGCCACCGATTTCAGGTTTCCCGGTAAGGGCAGGATCACCATCAAGTTCGTGGGCGAGGACGGCAAGACTATCGAGCATGAGGTTTTCAAGTCACCCGGCGCGGGCATCGCCATGGCGATGTACAACCTCGACGACTCGATCCGCGATTTCGCCCGCGCCTCGATGAATTTCGCGCTGGCGCGCGGCTATCCGCTCTATCTGTCGACCAAAAATACGATCATGAAAATCTACGACGGCCGCTTCAAGGACATCTTCCAGGAGGTGTACGAGAAGGAATTCAAGGCGGCCTTCGAGAAGGCGAAGATCACCTACGAGCATCGCCTGAACGACGACATGGTTGCGTCGGCACTGAAAAGGTCGGGTGGCTATATCTGGGCGTGTAAGAATTACGACGGCGATGTGCAATCCGACACGGTCGCGCAAGGGTTCGGCTCGCTCGGGCTGATGTCGTCGGTACTGCTTACGCCCGACGGCAAAGTGATGGAATCGGAAGCCGCCCACGGCACGGTGACACGGCATTACCGCCAGCATCAGAAGGGACAGGAAACCTCGACCAATTCCGTCGCCTCGATCTTCGCCTGGACGCGGGGGTTGTCGCACCGCGCAAAGCTCGACAACAACGCGGCGCTGGCGAAATTCGCAAGCACGCTGGAAAAGGTCTGCGTCGCCACTGTCGAATCGGGCTTCATGACCAAGGATCTGGCGCTCTTGATTGGGCCGGACCAGAAGTGGCTCTCGACCACCGGCTTCCTCGACAAGATCGACGACAACCTGAAGAAGGCGATGGCGGCTTGACCTCGAGCGAAAGTACATTTCGACGAGGTTGAATTGTCTCCCGCTCGTCCCCGCGCAAGCGGGGACCCAGATTCACGAATATCGTAGCGCTGTTCTGGATGCCCGCTTCCCTCCTTCGCTTGCGCTTCGGAGGGCTCAGGCATCAGCCCGTCGCAGCCTTGACGAAGACGGGTCGCGGGCACGAACGGGATGAATGCGTTCAACCTTGCCGGCGAGTACGCGTTGCTCTGCGTCGTGGCCCTTTGACGCGCGCTTTGGCCGCCTTTGCAGTTTCGAAATTCAGCTCCTCGGTCACGATATCGCCCTGCGGCGTGATCAGCTCCCGGCCGATACGCGCATGCACGGTTTCGCGCAGGCGCGCGGCGATTTGCGGCTGACGATCCATCAGCGCGCGCAGATCCTTCGCATCGAGCACGAGCAGGCTTGTGCGCTCGCGCGCGCGCACCGTCGCCGAGCGCCGTGCCTGACGCAATGCCGCCACCTCGCCGAAGAAATGTCCCATGCCGAGCCGGCGCGTCGCCTCCGCCAGCTCGATCTCCACCTCGCCGCGGGCGATGAAATACATCGAATGCGCCGGATCGCCGCGCCGGGTGACGATCGCACCGGGCTCGATGGTTTCAGCGCGGAGGAGCCGCATCACGTCGGCGATCTCGCCCGCGGTCAGCCCAGAGAACAGCGGTACGCGCGCCACCATGCCCCAAGTGACGATGAAATCGCGGCGGTGAATCTGATCGGCGAAGGCGGTCGCGACGACGCCGACCGGCAGCGCGATCACGAACACCGAGGCGACGATGGCGAAGGCGGCGACGATTTTCCCGGCGGCCGTCACCGGCACGACGTCGCCATAGCCCACGGTGCCGAGCGTGACGAACGCCCACCACATGGCGTCGAGGATTGTCCCGAGCTTGTCCGGTTGCACGTGGCTTTCGGCGAGATGCATGGCTGCTGCTGCAAAAATCACGGCGCCGGCGAACATGACGAAGCAGCCGAACAGGGCACGGCGCTCGGCGTAGAGAGCCTCGATGAGCGAGCGCATACCGGGCGAGTAGCGCGCGAGCTTGAGGAAGCGTACGACGCGCAGCACCAGCACGAAGCGCAGATCCAATGGAACGAAGAAAGCAAGCCAGAACGGCGCCACGGCCAAAAGATCGACGATTCCCGCGGCGCTCGTGACAAACGCAAGCCGTGCCCTCAGGGGCGAAAGATGCCGAACCGGCGCGTGATCGACCGCGACCCAAATCCGCAAAACATATTCCAGCGAAAAGACAACGAGCGAGAATAATTCGACCGCGGCAAACAGCGCGCCGTACCGCGACACCAGCGCCGGCATCGATTCGAGCGTCAACGCCACGAGATTGACGACGATGAGGCCGATCAAAAGCGAGTCGACGATCCGGTTTGCCCGGTCGCTAACCGGCCCCTCCTCCAGAATCTCGTAGAAACGGTGCCGCCATTCAGCGGCCGTTCGCCTGCCATTTCGCGGCATGTCGCCGGCTCCCGCTTCCAACCCGCACCGATTAAACGCGAACAATGTGCGCCGCGCAGACGCAAGCGACTTTGTGATGCATCAACCGCCGCCGATGGCGGCTTCGATAGCCTTGAGTGCGGCATCGGCCTTCGAGCCGTCGGGCCCGCCGGCTTGCGCCATGTCGGGGCGCCCACCGCCACCCTTGCCGCCGAGCGCTTCGGCGCCGGCGCGCACGAGATCGACCGCGGAGAAGCGCGCGGTGAGATCGGCGGTGACGCCGACCACGATGCCGGCCTTGCCGTCTTCCGTCTTGCCGACGATGGCGACGATGCCGGAGCCGACCTGGCGCTTGCCCTCGTCGGCAAGGCTGCGCAAGTCCTTCAGATCGATGCCCTCGACCGCGCGCGCGAGCAGCTTGACGCCGCCGACCGCGCGCACGCCGTCGGATTCCGCGCCGGCCTTGGCGCCGCCGCCCATGGCGAGTTTCTTCCTGGCGTCGGACAATTCGCGCTCGAGGCGCTTGCGGTCTTCCAGCAGGTTCCCGAGTCTTGCGGGCAGCTCCTCAAGCGGCGCTTTAAGCTCCGCAGACGCCGCTTTAGCCAGTTGAATCATATTGTTGGCGGCCTTGCGGGCGCCTTTCGCGGTCAGCGCCTCGATGCGGCGCACGCCGGCGGCGACCGCCCCCTCGCCCACAACGGAAATGAGACCGATGTCGCCGGTGCGCTTCACATGCGTGCCGCCGCACAACTCGACCGACCAGCCCATGGCATTGGATTTACCGTTGCCGATATTACCCAAGTTACGTCCCATGGCGACGACACGAACCTCGTCACCGTATTTTTCGCCGAACAAAGCGCGCGCGCCGGAAGCGATGGCGTCGTCCACAGCCATCAGGCGCGTGGTCACGGCTGAATTCTGCAGCACGATGTCGTTGGCGATATCCTCGACCTTTTCCATCTCGTCGGCCGTAATCGGCTTGGGATGCGAAAAGTCGAAGCGCAGCCGGTCGGGCGCAACCAGCGAACCCTTCTGCGCGATGTGATCGCCGAGCACCTGGCGTAACGCTTCATGCAACAGGTGCGTGGCGGAATGATTGGCGCGGATCGCCGCGCGCCGCGCGTGATCGACGTCGAGCACGAGCGCCGCGCCCGCCTTCAGCGTGCCCTCCTCGACGATGCCCGAATGCACGAACAGATCGCCGGCCCTTTTTTGCGTATCGGTGACGCGAAAGCGCACGCCGTCCGCATGCATGACGCCGGTATCGCCAACCTGGCCGCCGGATTCGCCATAGAACGGCGTCTGGTTAAGTACGACCGCGCCGCTCTCGCCTTTTTTTAAAGTGTCCACCGGCTTGCCGTCGCGTACGAGTGCCGCGACCACGCCTTCGGCGCTCTCGGTCTCGTAGCCCAGGAACTCGGTGGCTCCCGCCTTCTCGCGTAGCCCGAACCACACGGTTTCCGTCGCGGCCTCACCGGAACCGGCCCACGAGGCGCGTGCCTTTTCGCGTTGCTTGTCCATCGCGGCGTTGAAGGCGTCGGTGTCGACGCTAATGCCGCGAGCGCGCAGCGCGTCCTGGGTCAGATCGAGCGGAAAACCGTAAGTGTCGTAGAGTGTAAAAGCCACATCCCCCGACAAGACCGCATTCGACGTTCGCTGCGGCAGCAACTGCGCAACTTCGGATTCAAGAATGGCGAGGCCGCGCTCCAGCGTCTTGCGGAAACGCGTCTCTTCCAGTTTCAGCGTCTCCGTGATTAGTGCTTCCGCGCGCAGCAATTCCGGATAGGCCTGACCCATCTCGCGCGTGAGCGCCGGCACGAGCTTCCACATCAGCGGCTCGCGCGCGCCCAAGAGTTCGGCGTGGCGCATGGCGCGACGCATGATGCGGCGGAGCACGTAACCGCGGCCCTCATTCGAGGGCAAGACGCCGTCGGCGATGAGGAAGGAGGTCGCGCGCAGATGGTCGGCGATGACGCGGTGCGAGGCCTTCTGCGGGCCGTCCGCGTCAACGCCGGTGAGATCGGCGATGGCCTGGATGAGGGCGCCGAAGAGATCGATCTTGTAATTGTCGTGGGTGCCCTGCATCACCGCGGCAATGCGCTCAAGCCCCATGCCGGTATCGATCGACGGCTTCGGCAGATCGACGCGTTTATCCGCGGTCACTTGCTCGAACTGCATGAAGACGAGATTCCAGATTTCGATAAAGCGGTCGCCTTCGGCATCCGCGCTGCCGGGCGGCCCGCCGGGAATGTGATCGCCGTGGTCGTAGAAGATTTCCGAGCATGGCCCGCATGGGCCGAGATCGCCCATCGCCCAGAAATTGTCGGCGCCGGCGATGCGGATGATCTTCTTTTCCGGCAGCCCAGCGATCTTTTTCCACAGCTTGAAGGCCTGGTCGTCGTCCACATAGACGGTGACGATCAGGCGATCCTTCGCCAGGCCGAATTCCTTGGTCACCAGATTCCAAGCGAGCTCAATGGCGCGGTCCTTGAAGTAATCGCCGAAGGAGAAATTGCCGAGCATCTCGAAGAAGGTGTGGTGGCGCGCGGTGTAGCCGACATTGTCGAGGTCGTTGTGCTTGCCGCCGGCGCGCACGCATTTCTGCGACGTGACGGCGCGCGCATAGGGGCGCTTCTCAAGGCCGGTGAAGACGTTCTTGAACTGCACCATGCCGGCATTGGTGAACATCAGCGTCGGGTCGTTGCGCGGTACGAGCGGAGACGAGGCCACGATGTCGTGGCCGTTCTTGGCGAAATAGCCAAGGAAGTGTTCCCGGATCTCGTTGACGCCGCTCATCTCTGTTCTCATCCGTGTCCCGGACGCGGTGCAGCGCGAAGTACTGCACCGCCGATCCGGGACCCATGAATTCTCACGCCTAGGTCCCGGGTCTGCAGCACACCACTGACGTGCTGCGCTGCGCCCGGGATACTGGGCCCGGGCTAACTATCAACCGGGCTTGATGTTTCGCCCCCCGTATTTAGCGATGGGGTCTAATGAAGTCCAGAAACGACATACTCACGCGATGAAGCAGCATTCATCATCCACTGTGCGTTCGGCGCACACGACGGCGCGTTCCGCCCGTAGCTGACGCGTATCGTAGATCAAATGCCGGTGATGGCGGCCCGATCGCGGCACGGCGGGTTTAAGAGAAAGAGAGGCGCAACGCCGGACGGGCGCGCACCGGTGTGCCGGTGGCGTTTAGGCAGCACGCCTTTTGACAGTGGAGACATGGCGATGCGGACAAAACGACCCCTCCTCGCGGCGCTGGCGGCGCTGACGACGTTTGCGGCGGCGGCGCCGGGGACACCGGCTGGCGCGCAGGATCGCAAGATCGCGGTGAGCGCGCTCGATAACATCGTCAAGCAGAACCCGCTGCCCTTAGGCGAGACCGCGGCGATCGTCGCCTCCTTCCCCGCGGGCGACAACGAACTTGGCATCCTGGTGATGAGCCGCAACCGCCTGCATCACCATGCCCGGCAAAACCACGTGCTTTATCTCGCGCGCGGGCGCGGCCTGGCGCGGCTGGAAAGCGCCGAAGGCAAGATCGAAACCCGCCCGATCAAGCCCGGCGACATCCTCGACCTGCCGGCTGGCCGAAAGCACGCGTTTACGAAAACCGGCGAGGAGAATCTCGTCTTTCTGGTGCTTGCCGGACCGGGCCGCGACGATCCCGCCGATACGACGCATCACGAATAACTGAGAGCCGCGCGCGAATAATACTAACGGCACCAACGCTTCATACGTCATGCCCGCGCTGGTCGCGGGCATCCACGTCTTAAAATCGCTTCAGCAGCCACGGCGTGGATGGCATCGGAAGTCGGGCCTGCCCAACTTCCGAAAACGGCTAAATGACACAAGTCGGGTATACCCGATTTGTGTTGACAAGCCCGGCCATGACAGTGTGGTGAGGCAATCGCCGTAGGTATCAGACGAAACCCCCGGGCGGCGGCCCGGGGGTTTTTGCAGATACGCAGGACGCCACGCGACCGACGCAACAATCTCACAACAACGCGATCGCGCTTAAATCCCTCACCCCGCAAGCGGGGAGAGGG
>JACQTM010000058.1 GCA_016210825.1 Hyphomicrobiales bacterium | reverse complement strand
TCCATGTACATCGTTGCCGGCAACACAACTTCGGCCTAGCGCGCGGTCTCGGTCATGAACTGCTCGTGCACGCAGACGAAGAGATCATCGCGGGCGAAGCCGCGCTTGACGCGTTCCTGCTCGGGCGCGACCGAGACCGGATTAGTATTCTGCGTCAGCAATGCGGTGACCGGGGGGCCGCCGGTAAGCGCGTCGCGGTCCCCGCACAAGATCGGCCCGATGCGCGATTGATCGAGCACGCGAACCTTCGGATCGACGACATCGAGGCCTTCGATCATGGTGCGGTCCCAATGGTAAATGGCGCCGTTGTTGTGAAAGGCGCCGCCGCCTTCGTAGCGCCATGCGCCCGTCACCGCGGCGATGCAGCTTGCCGCATGCATGTTGACCGTGCCGTTGCGTGAGCGTCCGAAGCCATAACCGAGACGGAAATAGGCGCGCTTCGTCGCGCCGACGAGGCGCGCGAACTCCTCGATCGTCGCCGCCGGGCAGCCGGTGATCTTTTCCGCCCATTCCGGACCGCGCGTGCGCACGTGCTCGGCGAGTTCACGCGGCGCGTCGGTGTATTTTTCCAGATAGTCCCAATCGGCTTTGCCGTCGCGGAACAGGCAATGCATAACCGCGCAGGCGAGCGCCGCGTCGGTGCCCGGGCGCACCATCACCGCGAGATCGGCCTGCTCCATCGTTCCGTTCATATAGATATCGACGGCGACGATTTTGGCGCCGCGTTCCTTTCGCGCGAGCACGGCGTGCGTCATCACATTGACTTGGGTGTTCACCGCATTGGTGCCCCAGATGATCACGAGGTCGGATTTTGCCATCTCGCGCGGGTCGGATCCGGCAAGCCGGCCGGTGCCGGCGATGAAGCCGGTCCAGGCCGGATTGACGCAAATGGTCGAATGGAAGCCGGAATATTTCTTCGCGTGGCGCAATCGGTTGATGCCGTCGCGCATCACGAGGCCCATGGTGCCGGCATAGTAATAGGGCCAAACCGCCTCAGGCCCGTGATGCGCTTCCGCGCGCATGAAATTCTCGGCAACGAGATCGAGCGCGTCGTCGAAGGCGATCGGCTCGAATTCGCCCGAGCTCTTCCCGCCTTTGCGGCGCAGTGCGCGCGTCAAGCGATCGGGATGATGGATGCGCTCGGCATAACGCGCGACCTTGGCGCAGATCACGCCCGCGGTATAGGCGTTGTCCGCGGCACCGCGCACGCGGCCAATTGTGTGCTTGTCGATGACCTCGACCTCGAGCGCGCAGGTCGAGGGACAATCGTGCGGGCAGACCGATGCACGGACCGTTTTTTGCAAGGGCTCGTGCATCGTTCGCTCTCAGCTACGCGTCGCCGACCTCCGCGGCAGGCCGCCGCATTCGCATTACGATATAGCCGAATGCGATGACGAAAATCGCACCGGCAATCGCTGCAATGTTTAAGTATAGCGAGCCGAAGACCGGATAGCGATGGATTAGATCGACCACCGTTGCCGGGAACCAGCGATACAAAGCGTCATCTTTGATCATGATGTCGCCGGCGACCCAGCCGAGCAAACCGGCGCCAGCCCAGACCAGGATCGGATAGCGTTCGAGCAGCATCATTAGCAGCGCGCTGCCGGCGACGATCATGGGAATGCTGGTCGCAAGACCGATGATGATCAGGATGGCCTTGATCGTGCTCGCATGCGCGGGATCCACCAAGGCTGCCGCTGTCTCGGCAGTCGCGGCGATGGCGATCACATTGTCTAAACTCATGACGATGTCGGCAATAGCGACGATACGCACCGCGCGCCAGAGATTCTCAGCGGCCTCGATCTTGCCCTCGCCATGACTCTCCTCCGGCACGACGAGCTTAATCGCGACCCACAACAGAAGGATGCCGCCAACCAACTTGAGGTAGGGGTATTCCATCGCCTGCGCGACGACGAGCGTGAACAATATGCGCAGCAGAACCGCGACGCCGGCACCGAGAATCATTCCCCACATACGCTGCCGCGGCGGCAGCATCCGGCAAGCGAGCGCGATAACGACCGCATTGTCGCCGGACAGGATGATGTTGACGCCAATGATCTTGCCGACGCCGATCCAAAATGTCGTCGACAGCACGTCGGCCCAGAGTCCCTCCACCTGAATTCCCCCTTCTTTCGATTTTTTTACCTAATCCGACCGGGTGGCGTCTATCGCGACATCCCGTCTAGTCTATCGGCCTCATTGCAAACTTGGCCAGCGATGTCTGAGTGGAAAATCATCCGACGATCTCGTTGCCGGAAAAAAACTGCGCAATTTCCTTCGCCGCGGTATCCGGCGCATCGGATCCGTGCACGGAATTCTCCCCAACTGACATGGCGTGGACTTTCCGGATTGTGCCCGCGGCCGCCTTCGCTGGATCGGTCGCACCCATCACATCGCGATACTTGGCGATGGCATTGTCGCCCTCGAGTACCTGCACAACCACGGGTCCCGAGGTCATGAATTGCACGAGCTCGCCGAAGAACGGCCGCTCGCGATGCACGGCATAGAACGTCTCGGCCTCGGCGAGTGTCATGCGGATGCGTTTTTGCGCGATGATGCGCAGGCCCGCCTTCTCGATCATGGCATTGATGGCGCCAGTCAAATTGCGCGTGGTCGCGTCGGGTTTGAGGATGGAAAAAGTCCGCTCGACCGCCATCGGATCGTCCTTCATTTTGCGGGTAGAAACCAGGGTCGGCGGCTTATAGCGGCGGTCTCCTTGAGCGGCAAGCCGAGCCGGGCGAGCCCGCATGGTCCCCCACCAAATACAATATCTCTGTATTTATAATGACTTAGAGCATTATTCGGATTCGTGGTCACGCTTGCGTTATCCGCCGGAACGGCCTGAACCGACCACACCCCCCACGCGACGAATGCCCAGGATGTGAGAACACATCCAACACACAGGAGACACTACGATGTTCCGCAAGGTGACCCTCGCGATTGCTGCCATCGCCACGATTGGCGCGGCGGCGCTCGCCCCGACCACGGCCTCGGCCAGCTATAAGCACAAGTATTGGGGCGGCTACAGCTACGGCTACAAGAACTACTACACCTACAGCGCCCCTGCGTACGTCTCGTACGGCTATGGCTATAGCTGCTGGAAGAAGTACTGGGTTGATACCCCGTATGGCCCGGTTCTGAAGAAGTACTGGGTTTGCTACTAAGCACCGATCCAATTTAGTAGTCGAAAACCCCGGTCTCGTTCGCGAGGCCGGGGTTTTGCGTTGCGCTTTTTCGCCGCTCGATTGGCGCGCGGATCAGATGTCGATTGTCTTCGCTTTCACCAGCCAGCCTGCTAACGCGCCACCGACCACCGGCATCACGATGAACACCCAAAGTTGTGTCAGCGCCGCACCCTGCGCATAGACCGCGGGGCCGAGGCTGCGCGCCGGGTTCACCGACAAGCCCGTGACATTCATGAACGGCAGATGCAGCAGCGCCAGCGTCAGCCCGATGATCAAGCCGGCGAAAGCCGGCGTGCCGCGACGACCGGTGACGCCGAGAATAACAAGCGTGAAGATCAGCGTCGCCACGATCTCGGTGAACATCGCGGCGAAAGGACCATAGCCACCGAGAACGCCGGGGCCGAATCCATTCTGGCCGAGATTGGAGCCGATGACGTTGAAATCCGCCACGCGCCCTTTGAGGATGGCGACGAGGATGCCGGCACCGATAACAGCGCCGATCGCCTGCGCGATCACATAGCGTAACACTTCCCACCCGGTGGTGCGGCCCGCGGCCCACATGGCAACCGTCACCGCTGGATTAAAATGGCCGCCCGAAAGGGGGCCGACCGAATACGCCATCGCGGTAATGGCAAGACCGAACGCGAGCCCGATCTGCAGTGCGGTTCCGCCGCCGCCGATTGCGATCGCGCCACATCCTACAAGTATTAACACCAGCGTGCCGACGAGTTCGGCGATGAATTTCTGATCGATAAAGTCCTTCCGCGCAGTGGCGGGGATCCTTGAAGCTCTTTTGGCCATGGTGTCCTCTTCTGCCCGCGCGTTCGCGAATCGGTGACGTGCGGTATGCGACCGTAGCAGAGCCGTCATCATTCGTCGCAATTCGCAACAAGCTGTGTTGATATCGTGTTTTGGTTCGATCGCATGCGAGATGACGATGAAATCCCGCTACGTGATGTTTGCCGCCTATAACCACTGGGCCAACGAACGCATCTACGATGGTGCGGCCGCGCTTGCCGATGCCGATTACTGCGCCAATCGCGGCGCCTTTTTCAAGTCGATGCACGGCACCCTCAATCATCTCCTCGTTGGCGACCTGATCTGGATGTACCGCTTCACCGGCGAAGGACCAGGCAAGGGCCTGACCAAACTCGACGCCATCATCTACGATGATCTTGCGACTTTGCGCGCAGCGCGGCGCGCTGAGGACGCGCGCATCTCGCGCTATATCGATGGACTTTCCGAAAGCGATCTGACGAAGCCCTTCCGCTATCGCACCATCGTCAACCCCGTGACCATTGAACAAGAACTCGCCCCCGCGCTCGACCATTTCTTCAACCACCAGACCCACCATCGCGGCCAGGCGCATTGCCTACTCACGGCGATCACCGGCGACGCCCAATCCCTCGACCTCATCGTCTTTCAGCGCGAGAGCGGGATGGGCGCGATGCGCAAGCTCGATTAGACCGCTAGACCAATGCGATCAGCCGTGCTGGGCCGCCGGTCGCGCCCTTCACTTTGGCCATGCCGACTACGAGGGTTGCGCCAGCAGGCGGAACCTTGTCGAGATTGGCAACGTTTTCGAGCCCCCAGCGGCCGGACGGCAGCCAAAGATAGTGGGTCTTGAAGTCCTTGGAGGGGCCGTGGTCGAGCGAAAGCGTATCGACGGCAAGCCCTGCCACCCTGCGCGAAGTCAGCATCCATTGCGCCGCCTCGGGTGAAAAGCCGGGGAAATGGAAGACACCCGCAACATCCTTGCCGGTAAATTTCACCGCGTCGCCTGCGTGACGCGCCCAGCCGGAATGCATGGCGACGCAGCTATTGTCCGGCAGCCGCCCGTGCCGCTTTTCGTAAATCCCGAGATCCTGGCGCGAGAGCAGATAGTCGGGATCTTTCGCCGCCTTGGCGGAGACGTCGATCACCGCGAGTGGCACAACGAGCGCGTCAACCGTGATCTTCTCCACGGTGGCCCCGGATTCGGAGAAATGGATCGGCGCATCCATATGCGTGCCGGCATGCTCGATGATCCGCCACCAATTCAGATTGAAGCCGTCTTTTTTGAAATCGAATTTCTTCTCGAACTCGATCCCCGGCACACCGAAGTAGGTTGGGAATTCCGGCGACATGGTGTGGGTAAGGTCGACTGCGGATTTGAACCGGCGCGGCGCAGCCTCAGCCAACACGGGCGAAACGAATGTCGCGGCGAAACTCGCCGCCGCAGCGCTCTTGAAAAAGCCGCGGCGCGACAGTGCGTGCCGTACGGCTTGCTCGCATCCCGGAACACACATGATGGCCTCCTGCGAAATTGAATGCGGCGGCATCTTTACATCCGCCCAGGCGGGGATCGCGCCGCGCGCGGCGACGCGCAACGCCCAGCTGCCGATCACGGGATGCGATCAACGCCCGACGGTAATCTTTGTCGGCTCCCTCAGCGGCGCCGATTGGACGGCATTCGACGGCTTGGGATCTGAAGGCCAGTTATCCGCCGGCTTGGGCGCGGCCGGCTTTGCAATCTTCTTGGCGGGTTTGGCTTGCTTGACGGGCTTTGGCTCGGGCGGCGGAGTGGGCCCGCGCTCGATCGACACCAGGCGGCCGGCGACAAAGCGATAAATGCCCGGCCGCTCGCCGCGCATGAAGGTCAGCGTCACCGCGCGCTCATTGCGCTCGTTGGCACCGATCTCAACGCGATCGGCAATTATGCCGGCGCGCTGCACCACTTGGCACTCGGTCATGTCCAACGCGATCCCGCCGGTCAGTGATGGCGCGCCGCCCGACTGAGGTCCGGGTGCTGGTGCCGGAGCTGCGGCCACCGGGCTTCGTCCCTCACTGGTGAAGCTGTTGGACATAGAAATGACAGGTGGCGGTGTTGGGGCCACATCAGATGGCAAAGGCGGAGCGGGTTCCGGCGGCTGCGCCGGGGCCAGGCTGGCACATAGCCCGTCGGCACCGACGAGCTCCTCGGGCTTGACCTCACGGGCAGACTTTTTCTGCGAACCCGCCAGATCCCAGCTGGAGACCGCCCAGTCGGGCTTATCAAAAACGCTGGATTTGGTATTGGTGGCGACGATCTGGTCGGCAGCACAAGCCGTAAGAAATAGCGCCGGCACCACAAAAAGTGCCGTTCGCGGACCCCGCAGCCAGATTTTCGCGTTATACAACATACCCTGCACGGCCAAGCCCCGGGTCTTGCCCGTCATCGTATTTTTCATAACGCAAAACGGTCTTTACGTCACGAGCAAGGCAATACCTGCGGCATAGTTACCGGGGACAGCCGCCTTAGGCGCGGGCAAGCTGGAACGCACCAAAATGGATGGCGCTACGTAACCATGGCGTCGAAAGCAACTGCGAAGGCCCTGCATGTACGTCGGCCAGGCGCGCGGCGGCGATGGTCGCAGGCAGTGACCGAACATAGCAACGCTCTCGATCTCAGGCGGGGCGTATTCACCCTGAATGATCCGAAGCGGATCGCGGCCTCGCTCAAACG
This sequence comes from Hyphomicrobiales bacterium, assembly GCA_016210825.1. Taxonomy (GTDB): domain Bacteria; phylum Pseudomonadota; class Alphaproteobacteria; order Rhizobiales; family Xanthobacteraceae; genus JACQTM01. The sequence goes on along the minus strand of JACQTM010000058.1, from coordinate 27,484 downwards.
CTCCGCCGAACGTAGCCGCAGACGGAAGTCCGATCCGTACCACTCGGCATTGTCGATGCTGACATTTTTCATCAACCGCGCCGGAAGGAATCTACCAGCCTCGCGAAAGCGCGTGCTCAATGCCGCCAAGGGCGAATTGCGCAAGCAATTTGGCAAGGAGTGACCGGGGCGATGGCGACGAATTTATGTATTCATTAATCGCTAGGCTCGCACGTGCGGGGAGATGATGCCGCTCCTACTGCAATCTTCATCATGCTCTAAGCTTTCTTGACCCAGCGCCCCTGTTCATCCGGCTGCCAATAGGTCGCCTCGAACCCTTTCGCCTTCACGGCGCTCCAATGCGCGCGCGCGGCGGTGACCGCCTCTTCATCCTCGCCGTCAAAGATAAGGACGATGCGTTGATAGGCGCTGACATTATCCGGCACCGGCGCGCCGTCGATAAGAAAGCGCACATTCGCGGAATTAGGATTTTGCTCGGTCGTCGTCAGCAGCACCGGCTGAACCGCGGCTTCCGTCTCGCTTGCCAAGCCGTGCGGCAAGAAACCGTCGTCGCGATAGGTCCAAAGATGCGCGTCAAGCGCCTCGACACGCTCCTCCGACGAGGTCTGCACAACCACGCGCCAGCCACGTTCGAGCGATTTTTCCAAGAGCGGCGGTAGCACGCGCTCCAGCGGCTGACGGTGCAGGTGGTAGAAGAGGACTTCGGTCATGGGTAACTTTGCATTAGCTGCAGCGTTCAGAAACGATGACAAGTCATTTGTAGAAACGAAACGATGAGCTTTATGTGAAATGCGACTTCACTTGGGCCCATTTGCTGGGAATTGAACGCCAACGCTTGGGGTATCTAGCTCGCACGCGCGCGGACGGATGCGCAGATTCGTAGCAGTACTTTACGTTGGCGAACAGCGGTAATACCCGAGCTGCGTTTCGACCTACGAACATGATCGCTGTCAAACGAGGAAGAAGCGAAACGAGCACGAAACGCTTTTCTATGCCGCGATTTCTTTGCTCCACGTTTAGCTGAATTTGTCCATCCCACCACGGAATGACATTCCAAATCGCAATTTTGCTGCGAGGGATTTCAGCCTCGACCATAAAATTGAAAGTAGCCTCGGCAGTCGGGTCGTCATTGTTGCGACTAATAAAGCCGGATGCAGCGGCTAGAGGGCCGGGCTTTTCAAATAGAAAAAGGGCCTGTGCATCGATACCCGCGTCCATAGGGTCAAAATCAGGCACCTGGATTTCTCTTGACCGCAGGCTTTCGACGTATTCGCGCAGTCCGCGCATATGTGGCTCAGCAAGCAATTTTCGACGACGCTTTATTTCCGTTGCGTCTCGGAGCGTCCTTGGACGGTCGTCGGCCAAAAACATTCGTGCTGTTCCGTCTCTGGTACGTAAACGCGAAGCAATTCGCGCATCACTTCTCATAATGCTCCGCCACGAGCGTATCGAGCAGGCGCCCGCCGAAGCTCCGAGCTTTAGCTGCAACGAGTATCTGTCACTTACGAATCTTTCGCCTGCGATGACGTGCAAAGATCGCCTCAACTTCTTCGTCCGTCGCAAACTCGCCTCGCTTCGCTTGGGCAGGACCTTCCTGCACTGCCGCCCGCTCGTCATCGCTGAGGCGATAGAGCAGGTCATGCTTCCTCTCGATTTTATCCATCGCCTGCATCAATTCCCGCAGTGCCGCGTCTGGATAGCCAGCGATGCGTTGCATGAGGGTTTCGAGAACGTCGATAACTTCGCTGCGTTTCGGTTTCATGGCCGAATCTCACTTCTCGTAATACTCCGCCACCAATGCATCGAGCAGGCGAACGCCGAAGCCCGAGCCCCAGCTTTTGTTGATGTCGTTCTGCGGCGAGGCGAAGCCGGTGCCGGCGATGTCGAGATGCGCCCATGGCGTCTTGCCGACGAAGCGCTGGAGAAATTGCGCCGCCGTGATCGCGCCGCCCATGCGCCCGCCGGTATTCTTCACGTCGGCGAATTTCGAATCGATTTGCTTGTCGTATTCCGGTCCGAGCGGCATGCGCCAGACTTTCTCACCCGTCGCCTCCCCCATCTTAGTCAAACGTTCCGCGAGCTTGTCGTCGTTTGCGAACAGCCCGGCATATTCGTGGCCAAGCGAGACGATGATCGCGCCGGTCAGCGTCGCGAGATCGATCATGAATTTCGGCTCGAAGCGTTTCGCCGTGTACCAGAGCACATCGGCGAGCACGAGGCGGCCCTCGGCGTCGGTGTTGATGATCTCGATCGTCTGCCCCGACATGGATTTGACGATGTCGCCCGGCCGCTGCGCGTTGCCGGCGGGCATGTTCTCGACAAGGCCGATGACGCCGACGGCGTTCACGTGGGCTTTCCGCGCGGCGAGCGCCTGTATCAAGCCGACAACGCAGGCAGCGCCCGCCATGTCGCCCTTCATGTCCTCCATGCTCGCCGCCGGCTTGATCGAGATGCCGCCAGTGTCAAAGCACACGCCCTTGCCGACGAAGGCGACCGGGTCGGCGCCGGATTTGCCGCCCTTCCAGCGCATGACGACGACGCGGCTCGCGCGCGCCGAACCCTGGCCGACGCCGAGCAGCGCGTGCATGCCAAGTTTCTTCATCGCGGTTACGTCAAGCTCGTCGTTGCTGACGGCGAGGTTGCGCAGCTTTCCGGCGCGGCGGGCGAATTCCTCTGGGTAGAGAACGTTGGCCGGCTCATTGACGAGATCACGCGCGAACACGACGCCGTTCGCCACCGCCTCATTCCGGCTCCAGGCCTTGCGTGTGCGCGCGACATCGCCCACCGCGATAACGATATCGCGCCGGCTCGGCGGCTCCTCGCCCTCCTTGCGCTTCGTCTTGTAGCGATCGAAGGCGTAAACGCGCAGCGTCGCACCGAGCGCGAGTTCGGCGGCCTGGTCGGGCTTCATTGCGCCGCCCGGCATTTCGGCAATGATCGTCGCGTGCGCCGCGTTAGCAGGAATGCGGCCGGTGGCGGCACCGCCGAGCTTGACCAGGTCCTGCGCTTTGAGTGCCTCTTTGCCCGTGCCGATCACGACCAGCCGCGCGGCCTTGAGTCCTGTTGGCGCCACGATATCGAGCGCCGACCCGCTCTTTCCGGTGAAGCGATCCGACGCGGCCGCGCGCGCGATCAGGTCGCCCGCGCCTTTAAGCGCCTGGCGGGTGGCCGAGCCGAGTTTGAGCTCCTCGTCGCAGAACACCACAAGAACGCCGGTTTTGGGCGGGACTTTTGCGGCCCCGAAGGGTGCAAACACGAGCTTCGGGGCGTCAGCCATGGGCGGGGTCCTTATTCGAGCAAGTTCCTGTGGATGAAACAGTTTTGACGCGGACGGCGGGGGCGGCTTGCGCCGCCGGCGGATCATATGACCCGGCGGTGGAAACCCTGCAATGCCAGCCTTTTCCGCAGGTTCCCGCGCCGGCGCTTCCTAGCCACCCCCGGGAGCCACGGCATGGTTAATTCATGGTCGGAGGGATTTAACTTTTAGTGGTGCATTTACAACAGGTTTTGCCTTGCCAGAGCCATTTTGTGCACCCAATCAAGGGGGCTGCGGGGTGGGTCGAGACGGGGTGCCGCGTTAGGGCCTTGGGAGGGTCCGGCACCCAGCAGTATCGAGTCAGGGGACGATGGGGTCGATCAGCCGGTATATTTTTCGCACCACCCTCGGTGCGTTCCTAATCGTCGTCATCAGCCTGACCGCCGTGGTCTGGGTGACGCAAGCTTTGCGCGACATCGACCTGATGACCAACAAGGGCCAGACCATTCTGGTCTTCATCGGCATCACCGGTCTCGTGGTTCCGGTGCTGATTCTCGTGATCGCGCCAATTGCACTGATGATCTCCGTCGCGCATGTCCTCAACAAGCTCTCGGGTGATTCCGAACTTATCGTCATCAGCGCCGCTGGAACGTCGCCATGGATGTTGTTTCGCCCGTTTCTTTACGTCGCGCTTTTGGTCAGCGCGGTGGTGGCGGCTTTGAGCACCTATGTGGTGCCGCTCTGCCTGCAAAAGGTGCACAGATGGGCGGCCGAGGTACGCGCCGATCTCGTCACCAACATCGCCCAACCGGGCCGCTTCTCCACGTTCGAGCGCGGCTTGACGTTCCATATCCGCGAGCGGCGCGGCGACGGGCTCCTGCTCGGCATCTTCATCGACGACCGCCGTAATCCCAAGGAACGCGCCACTTTCCTCGCCGAACAGGGATCGATCGTCAACAATGAATCCGGCACGTTCCTGCTGCTCGAAAATGGCAGCATTCAACGCCGCGAGGATAATCAGAGCGACCCCGCGCTCGTCTTCTACGACCGTTATCCCTTCGATCTCTCGCAATTCTCCGGCACGCAGCAATACGACAAGATATCGGTGCGCGAACGGCTATTGTCCGAACTGATTTGGCCCAACGTCGACGAACCGTCCTATAAAATCCAGGCGTCGCAATATCGCGCCGAGTTACACGACCGGCTGATGGCGCCGCTCTACCCTATCGTCTTCGTTATCATCACCTACGCCTATCTCGGCGCTCCGCGCACGACGCGGCAAAGTCGCGGCCTCTCGATCGCTGCGGCCGGCGGTGCGATTTCGCTCATTCGCCTACTCGGCTTCATCAGCATCATCTTGAGCGTGAATTTTCCCGTCGCGCCGTTCTTCCAATATCTGCTGATGGCAACGGTCTCCGGGGCTGCCCTGGTCGCGATTTCGCGCGGCACCATCATCGAGACCCCGGCGTTCATCGCTAATGCGATCACCGCAATCTCCGAGCGCCTCGTGCGCCGCTTGGCACCGACCTGAGGGGGCGCGCGTGCGAGTAGGACAAACGCTGTCACGCTATTTTGGAACCCGCTTCCTGCTCGCGACACTCGCGGCACTTGGCGGCGTGATGGCGCTTGTCGCCTTGATCGATTACGTCGAATTGGTGCGGCGAACCGCGGATATCCCGCACGCCACCGCGCTGATGGTTTTCCAGACGTCGATTTTCCGCGTACCGCAGGTAACAGAACGAATCATGCCGTTCTGCGTTCTGATCGGCGCGATGAGCTGCTATCTTTCGCTATCGCGGCGCAACGAGCTGGTTGTGGCGCGCGCCGCCGGCGTGTCGGCCTGGGAGTTTATTGCGCCCGCCGTCATCGTTGCGCTCGGCATCGGCATCCTTGCAACTACGATTTACAATCCGATCTCGGCGGCGATGCATGAGCGCTCGAAGCGTCTTGAAGGGGTAATTTTCGGCAATGCGCAATTTTTCGGAACCTATGGTGTCAGCGGCTTCTGGATCCGGCAGAAGAGCGTGGATGGTCAATCGATCATCAACGCGGCGTCGAGCCAGGAACAAGGCGTCCGGCTCGCCAATTTAACGATCTTCACGTTCGATCAATCCGGCGCCTTCAAGGAGCGAATTGAGGCGAAGTCTGCATTGCTACAGCCGGGAGCCTGGCGATTGTCGGAGGCGCGCATTTTTGCCCCCGGAATTCTTCCGCAATCCAAGGACACTTACCTGCTGAACACGAATCTGACACCCGAGCAGGTACGCGAGAGCTTCGCCACGCCGGAGACGGTGCCGTTCTGGCAACTGCCCTCGTATATCGAGACCGCCGAGCATGCGGGGCTCGCGGCGGCAGGTTATCGGCTGCAATACCAGAAACTCTTGTCGCGCCCGTTCCTGTTGGCCGCAATGGTGCTGCTGGCTGCCGCATTTAGTCTTCGGTTTTTCCGCTTCGGCGGCGTGCAGAAAATGGTGCTCGGCGGAATTCTCTCGGGCTTCTTGCTCTACGTCTTCTCCAAAGTCACCGAAGACATCAGCAAGGCGGAACTGCTGCATCCCTTTGCCGCCGCATGGATTCCCGTCGTCGTCGGCGGGCTGACCGGATTGATGGCGCTGCTGTATCTGGAGGATGGGTGATGGCACGCGAAGCCTTTTCCCATCGGCTAAAAACGCGCGCACGCGCAGTTCGCCGCGTCGTTCTGATCCTGGCCGCGACTTTCGTCGCGCTCGGCGCGATCGATTGCACCTCGGCATTCGCGCAAACTGATTTTCTGCAGTTCCCCAAGCGACCGCAGCGGTCTGCGGGGCAGCCGAGCGCCTTCGATACATTGAAGAAGAAGGGCGCCGGCCAGGAACAGATGCTCGTTCAGGCCAACGAGATCAATTACGATTACACCAACGACCGCGTCTCCGCCGTCGGCAATGTGCAGATGTATTATTCCGGTTCGACCGTCGAGGCCGATAAGATCGTCTACAACCAAAAAACCAAACGCCTGCACGCGGAAGGCAATGTCAGGCTCACCGAACGCGACGGCAAGATCACCTACGGTGAAATCCTCGACCTGAGTGATGACTACCGGGACGGCTTCGTCGATTCGCTGCGGCTCGAAGCGCCTGATCAGACGCGCTTTGCGGCCACGCGTGCGGATCGGTCGGGCGGCAATTACACCGTGTTTCAAAACGGCGTCTATACTGCCTGCTTGCCATGCAAGGACGATCCAAAAAAGCCGCCGCTCTGGCAGGTCAAGGCGGCGCGGATTATCCATAATGAATCTGAGAAGATGATCTATTTCGAGAACGGCAGCCTGGAATTCTTCGGCGCGCCGATCGCTTATTTCCCTTACTTTTCGACGCCCGATCCGACGGTCAAGCGTAAAACTGGCTTCCTCGTACCTGAATTTAAATCGTCCTCGGTTTACGGCTTCGGCGTCGAGATTCCCTATTACTGGGCGCTCGCGCCCGACTATGACGTTACGCTCACCCCGCTGATCACCACGAAGCAAGGACCGCTGTTGCAGGCGGAATGGCGTCAGCGCCTGGTCAATGGCTCATATTCGATTCGCGGCAGCGGAATCTACCAGCTCGACAAGGATGCCTTTGCCTCGGACGGCCTTGGCACGAACAATCCCGGCTATCGCGATTGGCGCGGAAGCGTGGAGACTTCGGGCCAGTTCGCGCTCTCGAACAAGTGGTTATGGGGCTGGGATGGTATCCTTGTATCGGATCGCACCTACTTACAAGATTACGGCCTGTCGCATTTCCGGTCGATCGATCCGTTCAAGCCTGTCGTCGATGCCGGCGTGTCGCAGGTTTATCTCACGGGCAAGGGCGAGCGCAGCTACTTCGACGTGCGCACGATCCACTACAAAGGCTTCTCGTCGGCCGACCGTCAGGATCAATTGCCGATCATCCATCCGGTCGTGGACTACAACTACACATTCGGACAGCCGGTGTTCGGCGGCGAACTTGGATACCGTGTCAACGTGACCAGTCTGAGTCGCGACAGCGCCTCCTTCGACCAAATTTCGCAAACCACGGGCAACACCAGTGTGGTTACCAATCTTGCCGGTGGCCCGTGCTCGCCCTCGACAGCCGATCCGGCGGTCAAGATTCCGGCCAATTGCCTACTGCGCGGAATACCCGGCGAATACACGCGCTTCACCGCCGAAGCAACATGGAAGCGCACGATTACGGATTCCTTTGGCCAGGTTTTCACGCCGTTCGCTTCGGTGCGCGCCGATGCCGCCGCCGTCAATATCCGAGCGCAGCCCGGCGTCGCGAATTTCATCCAGACCGGGGATAACGAGATCGTTCGCGCGATGCCGACGGTCGGTCTTGAATATCGTTACCCCTTCATTGGCGTGCAATCCTGGGGCACGCAAACGATCGAGCCGATCGCGCAACTCATCGTGCGCCCCAACGAGACCAACATCGGCAAGCTCCCGAATGAGGATGCGCAAAGCTTAATTTTCGACGACAGCAATCTGTTCCGCGTGGATAAATTCTCGGGTTTGGACCGCGAAGAAGGCGGTGGACGAATCAATGCCGGTGTCCAGTACACGACGCAATTTAACCAAGGCGGCTTCGCCAGCGCACTGTTCGGGCAATCCTATCATCTATTCGGGACCAATTCCTTCGCGGTTGGCGACATCGCCAATACCGGGCTCGAAAGCGGTCTCGATACCCGCCGTTCGGATTACGTAGCGCGCGTCTCCTATCAGCCGGACAAAGTATTCACATTCACCTCCCGATTCCGGTTCGACGAGGAGGACTTCACATTGCGGCGTCTTGAGATCGAAGGCCGTGCAAATTTCGACCGGTGGACAACGACGCTGCTCTACGGCAATTACGACGCCCAGCCGTTGCTCGGATTCCTGACGCGCCGCGAGGGCATTCTCGGCAGCGCTTCCGTCAAGCTCGATGCCAACTGGGTATTGAGCGGCGCTGCGCGTTACGATCTCGATGCGTCCAGGATCGACCAGACCCGCGTCGGTATCGGCTATATTAACGATTGCATTCTCTGGGGCCTCAACTACACCGCCAGCTACAATTATACGAACACCACGCAGATCGATCACCGTATTTCGCTGCAGATAAGCCTGCGGACACTCGGCGGCACAGCGGTGTCCCGAAACATCAGCGGCAACTAGCGTCCGCGCCGGCATGGCGTAAAATACGGCCGCGGCGGTCTGTCCTGCATGGGGCGCCGCGAACGCCAACAGACCCTCGAGTTGATACGACAATGCCGAAGACATTGACCCTATTTCTACCTCTCTCGATCACCCGGTTCATCGCGGCGGCTCTGATCTGCGCATTCGCCTGGATGGCCGGTGGCATGCCAGCGCGGGCTCAGGTAGCCGTCATCGTCAACGGTGACCCGATCACGGTCTTCGATATCGAGCAGCGCATGCGGCTCGAACGATCGGGCTCGACGAAGCCGCCGACGCGCGATGAGATCGTCAACCTACTGATCGACGATAAGCTGAAGCTTCACATCGCCAAACGTTACAACCTGGAAGTTACCGAGAAGGAAGTCGACACCGCATTTGCCACCATCGCGCAGCGCATGCGCGCCACGCCGCAGCAATTCGCGCAACGCCTGGAATCGTCCGGCATCAAGGCAGCAACACTCAAGGCGCGTCTGAAATCCGACATAGCGTGGGGGCAAATGGTCCGCGGTAAATTTGGCGCGAGCCTGCAGATCCGCGAGAAGGACGTGCTCGCAGCGGCGGATTCGCGCAAGGCTAGCGAAAAGGAAGCCAGCTTCGACTACTCGCTGCGCCCGGTTTTACTCGTACTGCCGCGCGGGTCGACCGAAGCGGCCATCGAGGCCAAGCGCCGCGAAGCCGAGGCGTTGCGCGCACGATTTACCAATTGTGAAGAAGGCATTCCCTTTGTCCGCGCGCTCAGGGATGTCGCCGTTCGCGACGCGATCACGCGTACGTCCGCCGATCTCAGCGTCCAACTTCGCGCGGTGATTGATAACGTGGAGACCGGACGTCTGACGCCGCCGGAAGTTACGCCGAATGGCATTGAGATGTTCGCGGTGTGCGGAAAGAAAGACTCGAAAGCGGAAACGCCGGGTCAGCGCAAAGTACGCGAAGAAATGTTCTCCGAGCAGTTTGATACACACTCGAAGCGTTTTCTGAAGGAACTGCGGAGCGCCGCCATGATCGAGTACAGAAACTAATTCAATGATGCGGCCCCTGGCGCTGACGATCGGCGAGCCCGCTGGCATCGGGCCGGACATTACCATCGCCACATGGCAGCGCCGCGCAGCGCTGGCGCTACCGCCGTTTTATCTTCTCGGCGAACGCGAGTTCGTTGCCCGCCGCGCCGCGCAGCTTGGCACCGCGATCCCGCTCAAAGAGGTCGAGCCGGAGCACGCCGCGGCAGTATTCGCGACAGCGCTTCCGATCGTGCCGCTTGGCGTCGCGATCACCGCCGCGCCAGGTAAGCCAGATGCCTCGAGCGCACCCGCGGCGATCGCATCGATCCGCCGTGCGACTGCCGACGTTGTCGCCGGCCGGGCACGAGCGCTGGTGACCAATCCGGTCGCGAAATCGATTCTCTATGCCGCGGGCTTCGCCGAGCCGGGCCACACCGAATATCTCGCGGCGCTTGCCCGTGAGATCGGCGGGCGCGATGTCCGCCCGGTGATGATGCTGTGGTCGCCGGACCTCGCCGTTGTGCCTGTCACCATTCATCTTGCGCTCAAGGACGTGCCGCGGGCGCTCAGCACCGAGTTGATCGTGTCAACCGGACGCATCGTCGCGCGCGATCTCATCGCGCGTTTCGGCATTGCGCGGCCGCGCCTTGCCATCGCCGGCCTCAACCCGCACGCGGGCGAGGAAGGCAGCATGGGCGAAGAGGATGCCTCGATTGTTGCGCCTGCGGTCGCGGCGCTCGCCGCCGAAGGCGTCAACGTGCGCGGTCCGCTATCCGCCGACACCATGTTCCATCCGGCCGCGCGCGCGCGCTATGATGCGGCTTTATGCATGTACCATGACCAGGCGCTGATCCCGATCAAGACGCTCGCCTTCGATCACGCAGTCAATGTCACGCTGGGGTTGCCCTTTGTGCGCACCTCGCCCGACCACGGCACCGCCTTCGACATCGCCGGCACCGGGCGCGCCGGCCCATCGAGCCTCATCGCGGCGCTTAATCTCGCCGCGCGGCTTTCCGCCACAGAGCGAGCGCCTGCTCACGCCGTTTGATGACACGGGACGATCACGCGGCCATCGATGACCTTCCGCCATTGCGGGAGGTAATCCGGCGCCACGGCCTGCAGGCGAAAAAATCTCTTGGCCAGAATTACCTTCTCGATCTCAATCTCACCGGCCGCATCGCGCGCGCGGCGGGGCCGCTTGACGGTGTCACGGTGATCGAGGTCGGCCCCGGTCCCGGCGGTTTGACGCGCGCGCTGTTGGCAAACGGCGCGCGCCGCGTCGTCGCGATCGAGCGCGACCGCCGCGCCATCGCGGCGCTCGTGGAGATCGCCGAATGCCACGCCGGCCGCGTTGAAGCGATCGAGGCCGACGCGCTCACCTTCGATCCGCGACCCTATCTCGACGGCGGGTCCGCGCGCATCGTCGCCAACCTGCCCTACAATATCGCCACCGCGCTGCTAACCGGTTGGCTCACCGTCGAGCCGTGGCCGCCCTGGTACGATCGTCTCGTGCTGATGTTCCAGCGCGAGGTGGCCGAGCGTATTGTCGCCGCGCCGGGCGGCAAGACCTACGGCCGGCTCTCCGTACTGGTGCAGTGGCGTTGCGAGGCGAAGATTCTATTCGATATCGCGCCATCGGCATTCGTGCCGCCGCCAAAGGTAAAATCCTCGCTGGTGCAATTCGTCCCGCGCGCTGAGCCGCTGCCGGTCGACCGGCGTGCGCTCGAGCGCGTAACCGCCGCCGCCTTCGGTCAGCGCCGTAAAATGTTGCGGCAGAGTTTGAAATCGCTAGGCGCCGATCCGTTGAAACTGGTTGCGTCCGCGGGCCTCGAACCAACCGCACGCGCCGAGGAAATTTCCGTGGCAGGCTTTGTTGCGCTCGCGCGCGCATTCGCAAATAACTCCACGCCCAAGCGCCGGGCATCCACTAACGCCGGCGCTTGAGAACGAGCCCGCTAGCTGTGATGTACCGGATCGTCCGTTTTACGAACAGTCGTCCTTGAGAATGTTCAGCACCGGCGTCCATTCACCCCGCTGACCTCTGCGGACGAAACCTGTTCGGGATTTCAAGTCAAATTTCGCCTGGATATCGCGGCTGCCGTCATACATCAAAATTTCGGAACTGCTTTCGGCCAACGCGCTATACTTGGAGGTGCGTTGCACTTTATTGCCATCGACGTAAGTGACCGTCCATTCATTGTCGGCCGTTCTGACGATTTGCTGATTGAACGGTGGCCGTGTGCAGCCATTGCAAAAGTCGGTGAACATGCGCGTTTCCAAGCGGGTGCATCGCGGCTTGGCGATTTGTACCGGCGGTGGATTGGCACCGGGTCCGAAGAATGCGAGCAGCGCCGTCGCCGGCTTGAGCGAAAGAGGAACGTCGTGACCGCCGCCAACTATCCGATAAAAAACGACCGGGCCGCCCGCGCAGGCTGCCGCACGCTCGATTTCGGCTCTTTGCGGACCGAACGGTAAAACGCTTCGTTCGGCATTTCCGGTGCAGCCATTGGTCTTGCGCAAGAACGACACCATCTGTTCGGTCGGCCACAAGTTGTCGCCGCCTCGGCTAAGCCCGCCTTGATAGGGCAGCACCCAGTCTTCCGTCCCATTGATGACGATCGCCGGCAGGGGTTTGGCGAAGGCGCAGTCTGCGCCGAGTACCTCCGGCATCGCCGAAATCAGCAAAGCAATACCGGCGAACATGTTTGTGTTGGTGCAAGCCATGCGCAACGCCATAACGCCGCCCAACGAGCGGCCGACCAAGTAAATTCGTTTCGGATCTGCAATACCGCGCTGGATGAGTTCGGTGACCAGCGTTTTCAGAAAGCCGAGATCGTCGGGCGGCCCGCCAAAGCGCGCAAAAAACGTCACTGTACTAGCCGTTTCCCGCCCCGGCGGAAAAAAATTCCAGCGCAAGCCCAGCCCTTGCGGAAACGCCACCGCGTATCCCTGGCGCGGGCCTTGTTCGGCAAGTTCCGTGGCGCGGGCTTCCGCAGCGAAGGTCGCCGCGGCGCCGTGAAGCACGATGATTGTCGGATGCGGGCCAGTTCCTGCGGCACGCTCCAGCATGACGGTCCGGGTCTGACCATTAATTGCGAACGTCAGCGACTCCGCGTTAGCGCCGCGAATGTCGGTTGAAATGACAAGTATCAACAGCGACAAAAGACGTAAGAAGCTTCCCATCGCGTGCACCCAAGCGAGACCCTGGGTGCTTACAATGCGCCGCCTAGAGCTTCGTTTGCAAGCCGCGCACGAAGTCGAGCCGACCGCGCGGGCGGAGGACATTCCGGTTGAAGGTTTTGTCGCGCTGACCCGCGCCTTTGCAGGAAAAATCGGCTAGCCTTCCTGCATGACGCAGATGCATCGGCAATCGCTGACCGCCTATGGCGCGTCGCTATGCGAGACGGTGGTGGAGGCGCCGCAGCCGCGCGGCAGCGAGGTGCTCCTGCGCATCGCGCGCTGCGGCGTCTGCCATTCCGACCTGCACATGCAGGACGGCTATTTCAAGCTCGGCGCCGACAAGAATCTCGACGTCCGCGGCGGGCGGACGCTCCCTTTCACGCTCGGCCACGAGATCGCCGGCACGGTCGAGCGTGCGGGGCCGGAGGCGGCTGGCGCGGCGATCGGCAGCCATGTTGCGGTCTATCCGTGGATCGGCTGCGGGACATGCGCGGCTTGCGTCGCCGGGGAGGAAAACATCTGCGCCGCGCCGCGCCATCTCGGCATTACGGTCGATGGCGGATTCGCAAGCCACGTGCTCGTGCCGCATCCGCGCTACTTGCTCGATTACGCGCCACTGCCGGCGGCGCTCGCCGGCGCGTTCATGTGCTCGGGCCTCACCGCCTATGCGGCGCTCAAGCGGCTTTCGGCACAAGCGGCACGCGGGCCGCTGCTCCTCGTCGGCCTCGGCGGCGTCGGCATGATGGGGCTTTCGCTCGCGCGCGCGATGTTCGCCCACGCGCCGGTGGTCACCGACATCGATGCGGCGAAACGCGAGGCGGCACTGAAGGCTGGCGCGGCTGCGGCTTATGACCCCGCCGATACGAGCGCGCGAAAAGCCTTGCTCGCCGCGACCGGCGGCGTCTATGGCGCCTGCGATTTCGTCGGCTCCGATCAGTCGCTCGCCTTCGCCACCGGCGTGCTTGTCAAAGGCGGGAAAGTCGTGGTCACGGGACTCCTTGGCGGCACTTTCTCAACCCCGATCGCAATGATTCCACTCAAAGCGATGACCATCGAAGGCACGATGACCGGCACCCTTGCCGAAGCCAGGGAGATGCTGGCCTTGGCTCGCACCGGAATTGTTTCGGCCATCCCGTTCAGCGAACGGCCGCTGTCGCAGGCGCAGGCGGCTCTTGACGACCTGCGCGCCGGCCGCGTGGTCGGCCGCCTTGTTCTGAACTGCGAAGAAAACGGTTGAGCAACTTAAAGCTTCGCCTGAAGCCGGCGCACGAACGAGGTCAAGCCGCTCTGGCGCGTCCGCTTGAGCCGTTCGGCGTACAGGATGGCGCGGATATCGGAGAAGGTCCGCTTGAGATCAAGATTGACGACGACATAGTCGTATTCCGCCCAATGGCTCATCTCATGGCCTGCTCGCGACATGCGGTCCCGGATCACCGTATTGCTGTCCTGTGCCCTGCGCTTCAGGCGGCGGCGCAGCTCCTCGATCGACGGCGGTAGCAGGAAAACGCTGACCAGATCGCCCTCGGCTTTTTCGCGTAATTGCTGCGTGCCCTGCCAGTCAATGTCGAACAGCACATCGCGGCCCGCCGTCAGCGCTGCCTCAACTGGCGCGCGTGGCGTGCCGTAATGGTTGCCGAACACCTTGGCGAACTCCAGGAGCTCACCCGCACGCACCATATTTTCAAATTTAGCCGCGGTAACGAAGCGATAGTCACGTCCCTCGACTTCACCCGGGCGCTTCGGACGTGTGGTCACCGAGATCGACAGCTTGAGCCCCGGCTCATCACGCAAAAGCATGCGCGAGATCGTCGTCTTGCCGGCGCCGGACGGTGAGGACAATACAAACATCAAACCGCGCCGCGCGATGGCCGTGGGGTGCGCTGCCTTACTTTTCGGCTTTGACGTATCTTTCTGCTTTCGATTTAGCGTTCGCTTCACGGCCATTGCTTAATCCCTTTTCCCTCCCCCCTTGCGGGGGAGGGTTAGGGAGGGGGGTAAGCGGCAAGCCGGGAATTTGCGGCTTACCCCCCTCCCGGCGCTTCGCGCCGGCCTCCCCCAGTCCAAGTCGGATGTTTCCGACTTGGACCATGATTGGAGTGGCTGAAATCGGATACATCCGATTTCAGCGGGGGGAGGCGATTCAAAAATGCACTTCATCGTTTGTTCTCGCCGCCGTCACTCCAGGTTCTGCACCTGCTCGCGGAACTGTTCGACCACGCTTTTCAATTCGAGGCCGATATTGGTCAGCTCGACGTCGTTGGCCTTGGCGCACAGCGTATTCGCCTCGCGGTTAAGTTCCTGTGCAAGGAAATCGAGCCGCCGGCCGATTGCCCCGCCCTCGGACATCAACCGGCGAGCCTGGGCCACATGCGAGCCAAGCCGGTCAAGTTCCTCGCGAATATCGGCCTTGGTGGCAATCAGGATTGCTTCCTGGTGCAGGCGGTCGGCGTCGAAGCGGTCGGAGGTCTGCAGCAACGCCGCGATCTGCTCGGCGAGCCGGGCCTTGATCGCTTCGGCCTTTCGTCCCGGCGCCGCGTCGGCGCGCTTCGCCAAGGCCGCGATCTCCTTCAATCGTTCTCCGAGCACGTCGCCGATCGCCTTGCCTTCGTGCTTGCGCATCTCGGTGAGCCCTGAGAGCGCAACGTCGAAGCCCGCAACGACGGCGGCTTCCGCGGCGGCGCGCGTGTTCTCATCTTCCTCTTCGTCGATGACGTCGATGACGCCTTTCAAGCCGAGTACGCCATCGAGGCGCGGCGCCTCGGCATCAACGCGGCCGGTGAGATTTTTCATGGCGGCAAGCACGGCATCCAGCACCGGCTCGTTGATGCGCACCATCGGGGTCACGCCTTCGCGCTTGACGGTGAGCGTCACATAGACGTTGCCGCGCGATAACGCCTCGGCGCCGCGGCGGCGCACCGGCACCTCAACCGCGTCCCAACCGGTCGGCAAGCGCATCCGCAGATCGAGGCCCTTGGCGTTGACGGATTTAAGCTCCCAGGACCATACATAGGTCCCGCTCACGCCGTGGCTCCGCGCGAAGCCGGTCATGCTCGACAGCGCCATCGGCCGGATCTCTCGCCTCGCGGAATATTTATCGGAACGCCGGAATCGGTGAGGGACCTTAACGACAGCGCATCCGGCTCACAAGCCGCACGCCAATCGCGCGATCACTGCGTCTGCGTTGGTGCGGGCTTTTGCGCGGCCGGTTGCGTATTGCCTTGCGCCGCCGGCTTCACGTTTGGCTTGGCGGCGGGACGCGCGGGCGCGGGTTTTGGATCGGCAGCGGCCGGCGCGGGGGTTGGATCTTTCGCCTGCTGCTCGATGACGCGCAGGCGCGCGACATTCTTCTGATGCTGTTCGTAGGTGTCGGAGAACGCATGACCGCCGGTGCCGTCAGCGACGAAGAACAGTTCCTTGGTGCGCGCCGGATTGGCGGCGGCTTCGAGCGAGGCGCGACCCGGATTGGCGATCGGTCCCGGCGGCAGCCCTTCGATGACATAAGTGTTGTACGGCGTTGGCTGATCGATCTCGTTCTTCAAGATCGGACGGCCGAGCGAGCCTTTGCCGCCGACCAGGCCATAGATGATGGTCGGATCAGACTGCAGCTTGATCTTCTGGCGCAGGCGATTGACGAACACGGCGGCAACGCGCGTTCGCTCCTCCGACTTGCCCGTTTCCTTTTCGACAATGGATGCGAGCACAATAAGCTGCTCCGGCGACTTGACCGGCAGATCGGGCGCGCGGCGATCCCAGATCTCCTGCAAGGTGCGGCGCTGGCTCTGCTGCATGCGCTGAATCATTTGCTCGCGCGTCATGCCGCGGGTGAACTTGTAGGTCTCCGGCAGCAGCGTGCCCTCGCGCGGAATTTCCCGGATGTTGCCGCTGAGAATGTCGTTTTCGAGGAGGCGCTGCACGATCTGCTCGGAGGTCAAACCCTCAGCGAGGGTGAGATTGTGCTGCACCACGCGCCCGCTGGTGATGAGATCGACCACGTCGCGCAGGCTCGCCTGTTTCGGAAATTGGTATTCGCCATATTTAAGGTCATCGCGCGCTTTGAGTACGATGACACTGCCCATGAACACGTAAGGTTGCTCGATCACGCCTTCGCGTACCAGCAGATCAGCGATGTCACGGATGCCGACGCCGCGCGGAATGTTGACGATCCGGTCCTGGGCGAGCGGCCCCTGCGCGTCGAAACGCTGCTTACCAACCACGAGCAGCGCGCCGACGGCGATCGCGAGCAACAAAATTAGCGTGAAGATCGCGTTGCCAACCATGACGATCGGATGGCGCACGCGCCGCGAGCGCACACGCGGCGGCGGCCGCATGCGCTGCGGCGTTCCCGATTGCGGATTGCCGCTCCGGTTCGTGGCGTAGTAATGCCGCTCCACGTCGGAAAGTTTCTGCATGGAACGCGGGCGTTCCGGCGCCTGCGGTAAAGTTGTACCCGGCCGCAGCGGGCTTCTGCCGTCATTTCCTGGTGGCATGCTCACCACAACACTCCCACATTCGCCGCCACCGCCGCATCGATCGCACACCGACAATACGGCACGGCCAAGTCACCTCGACGAAGTTCCGGCGCAATGAACGTAGCAGACATAAAGGCAGGTATGACGGTTATAGGTGAATATGGCGAAAGGGTGGATCGAATTCCCGCGCTAATCCACACCGCGCCGGAATACCAGCGAGGCATTGGTTCCACCAAATCCGAAGGAATTTGACAGCACAACGTCGATTTCGCGTTTCTTCGCCTGGTGCGGAACGAGATCGATCGCGGTCTCGACCGACGGATTATCGAGATTGATCGTGGGCGGCGCTACTTTGTCGCGGATCGCAAGGATTGAGAAAATCGCCTCCACCGCCCCCGCGGCGCCAAGCAGATGGCCGACCGAGGACTTCGTGGACGACATGGCGATGCGGGCGGCCGCGTTGCCGACGAGACGCTGGACCGCGCCGAGCTCGATCTCGTCGCCGAGCGGCGTCGAAGTGCCATGCGCGTTGATGTAGTCGATCTCCGACGGCGTCACATTGGCGCGCTTGAGCGCGGCCTGCATGGAGCGGTAGGCGCCGTCGCCGTCCTGCGCCGGCGCGGTGATGTGATAGGCGTCGCCGGAAAGGCCATAGCCGATCAGTTCCGCATAGATCTTCGCGCCGCGTTTCTTCGCATGCTCCAATTCCTCGAGCACGATGACACCCGCGCCCTCACCCATGACGAAGCCATCGCGATCACGGTCGTAGGGTCGCGAGGCGCGCTCTGGTGTGTCGTTGAAGCCGGTGGACAGCGCGCGCGAGGCGGAAAATCCCGCGAGCGAAAGGCGGTTGACCGGGGATTCCGTACCGCCCGCGACCATCACCTCGGCGTCGCCGAGCGCAATAAGGCGGCCGGCGTCGCCGATGGCGTGCGCGCCGGTGGAGCATGCGGTGACCACCGCGTGGTTCGGACCCTTCAGACCGAATTCGATCGAGGCGTAGCCCGACGCGAGATTGATCAGCCGCCCGGGAATGAAGAACGGCGAGATGCGCCGCGGCCCGCGCTCCTTCAGCGTGATCGCGGCTTCGGCGATGCCGCCGATGCCGCCTATCCCTGAGCCGATGAGCACGCCGGTCGTGGTTTGGTCCTCATAAGACTGCGGTTTCCATTTCGCGTCGTCGAGCGCCTGGCGCACGGCAGACATGGCGAAGACGATGAAGTCATCGACTTTGCGCTGCTCCTTCGGCTCCATCCACTGGTCGGGATTGAAGGTGCCGTTGGCGCCGTTGCCGCGCGGAACGACACAGGCGATCTTGCACGGCAGATCGGAAACATCGAAGGTCTCGACCTTACGCGCGCCGCTCTCACCCTTGAGCAGACGCTGCCACGTCGCCTCCACGCCGCAACCGAGCGGCGTAACCATGCCGAGACCCGTGACCACAACCCGTCTCATGATCGGCTCAAATTCGCCGGACGCTTCCCTTAACTATGGTGTGAAGCGGCAACGGCCAAGCGCGGACGACGCGCGCGATTATCGATCGACCCGCGCAATCGCTGCGGCGCGGTCCAGCAAATGGTAAGTCGAAGTTAGCTCTTGGCGTTTTTTTCGAGGAACTTGATGGCATCGCCGACGTTGAGAATGGTTTCGGCGGCGTCATCGGGGATCTCGCAGCCGAACTCCTCCTCAAAGGCCATGTCGTGCTCGACGGTGTCGAGGCTGTCGGCCCCCAGATCGTCGATGAAGCTGGCGGCTTCGGTCACCTTGTCGGGCTCGACGCCCAGATGCTCCACGACGATCTTCTTTACCCGCTCGGCAATGTCACTCATCGTTCGAACCTCTGCATTTTCAAGATTTCAGCCCGACCGGCGTCGCGGTCGGAACCATGGCGGTTGGGCCGCGTCGTGGTGACGGCGGGTTTCGGGTCGCTGCGTTTGCGACGCGCTCCCAGAAAGCCTCCCCAGCCCGGCCAGTGGGTTCGGTTATCATACTTCAAAACCCTTGACCAGCATTGCGCGGCATCATTTCCCAATGCCGCACCGGAGGTATTTTCCCACTCAAATCATGGCCATACCGCCATTCACGTGCAGCGTCTGCCCGGTGATATAGGCGGCCTCGTCGGAAGCGAGAAACACGACCGCCGAAGCGACGTCGGCGGGAGCGCCCAGGCGATTAGCCGGCACGCGTGCAAGGATTGCCTCACGCTGTTTGTCATTGAGCTTGTCGGTCATCGCGGTGGCAATGAAACCTGGCGCAACGCAATTCGAGGTCACCCCGCGCCGTGCATATTCGGCGGCGAGCGATTTAATCATGCCGATCATGCCGGCCTTGGCGGCGGTGTAATTGCCTTGCCCCGGATTGCCGGTGACCCCGACAACGGACGTTATGCCGATGATGCGTCCCGAACGCCGGCGCATCATGCCCCTCATCGCCGCGCGTGCGAGGCGGAAGGTGGCGGTAAGATTGACCGCGATCACCTCGTCCCAATCCTCGTCGCGCAATTGCACAAACAGGTTATCGCGGGTGATACCGGCATTGGCGACTAGGATGTCGAGCTTCTCCATCGCTTTCTCGGCAGCGGGGACGAGACCCTCGACCGCGTCCTTGTCGCCGAGATTGCATGGCAGTACGTGCACGCGGCTGCCCAATTCGCCGGCCAATTGGTCGAGCACCTCGCGCCGCGTGCCGGAAATGGCGACGGTCGCGCCCTGGGCGTGCAGCGCGCGCGCGATGGCGCCGCCGATGCCGCCGGTCGCGCCGGTGACAAGCGCGGTCTTGCCGGTCAAATCGAACATTAACGCTCTCCTCGTTTTCTCGCCGCCATCCTTCGAGGCCGGCTTTCAGCCGGCCTCGAAGGATGGTGCCATGAGTTCAACTCAGCCGCGCGCGGCCTTGAATGCGACAACGTCATCCGGCGTGCCGATGGCTTGTCCCGTGGCGCCATCGGCGATGCGCTTGACGAGGCCGGTGAGCACCTTGCCCGATCCGACTTCGTAGAATTTCATCACACCCTGCCCCGCCATATAGCTCACGCATTCGCGCCAGCGCACGGTACCCGTCACCTGGGCGACGAGATTACGCACAATGTCCTTCGGGTCGGAAATCGGTTTCGCAACCACGTTCGCGACGACCGGCACGATTGGCGCGCTCACCGTCACCTTCGACAGCGCCTCCGCCATTACATCGGCGGCGGGTTGCATTAGCGCGCAATGAAAGGGCGCGGACACCGGCAGAAGCATGGCGCGTTTGGCGCCCTTAGTTTTAGCGATCTCGACCGCGCGCTCGACCGCCGCCTTGTTGCCGGAAATCACCACCTGCCCGCCACCGTTATCGTTCGCCGCCTGGCACACCTGGCCTTGCGCCGCCTCCAGCGCCACCGCCGCCGCGATGTCGAATTCAAGACCGAGTAACGCGGCCATTGCGCCGGTGCCGACCGGCACCGCCTTCTGCATGGCGCGGCCGCGCGTGCGTACGAGGCGCGCGGTGTCGGCAATCGTGAGTGCGCCCGCGGCGGCGAGCGCGGAATATTCGCCGAGCGAATGGCCGGCGACGAATTTGGCATCGCGTTTGAGATCGACTCCGGCTTCGGCTTCGAGCACGCGCATCACCGCAAGCGACGCCGCCATGAGGGCCGGCTGGGCGTTCTCGGTCAGCGTCAGCGTTTCGGCGGGGCCTTCCCACATGATGGCCGAGAGCTTCTGGCCGAGCGCCGCATCAACCTCATCGAACACCGCGCGCGCCGGCGCGAACGCCTGCGCCATGGCCTTGCCCATGCCGACCGCTTGGCTGCCCTGCCCGGGAAAGATGAATGCCGCCGTCATAGGGTCCTTGCGCGAAATCGCGCCGAAAGACACTGCCCCTTCGCCCCGTGTCAAGCCATGGGCGTTCATCGGGGGGGCCTGTATGACCGAAAAAAGCACAAAAAAACAGCAACTAATGGGCTGGTATTATGGTCCGGAGCGCGACAATAATTCAGTCTTGGGACGGGTGGATCATGAATCCAAGCGACAAGCCTCCGATCAGCATTATTGATGCACTGGTGGAACGCGTGCGCGCTCGAAGTGAGGAGCTGGGTTTTTTCGCGGCATTACTCGGCGGAGACAAGAAATCTGCCGATACACAGCCGGGCGAAATCGCTACGCGCGTTAAGGATAAAAAACTCACACAAAATCGCCGCAAGCGCCCATCGGAGGCGTGACGCCGCGACTTCGCTCCAACCTCACTTCACCTCTCCCCTCGTGGGAGAGGGTGGCGAGTGCGAAGCACGAGCCAGGTGAGGGGGTCGCTTCGCAAGACTCTTTCGAAGACAACCCCTCACCCGCCCTCGCCGCTCGCGCGGCTCGGACACCCTCTCCCACAAGGGGAGAGGGGAAACATGAAGCTACCGCGCGGATCATCCCGCCAATGTGAGATCGCGCAGATCGCCGATGTGCTAGAGAGCCCGGCGATTGCCACCAATCTTTTACTGCGCGACACAGATGACCCATCCACCCGGTTTCTTCGAAGGTACCGAAATGCCGACCGCCGGCTGGTGGGAGGCGCTGTTTCCCGATCCGGCCGGCGTGCTGGCGGCCGCCGGTATCGCGCCCGGCATGAATGTGGTCGATCTTTGCTCCGGCGACGGCTGGTTCACATTACAGATCGCGAGAGTCGCGCGCCGCGTTACGGCCATCGACATCGACGGCAAGCTGCTCGACGTAGCGCGCCATCGTCTCGCCGAAAGCGGCCTGTCGAATTGCGATTATGTCGAAGACGATGCGTATAACGTTGACAAACTTCTCAAGCAGCCGGCCGATTTTATTTTTCTCGCCAACGCCTTTCACGGTGTTCCCGACAAGTCGCGCCTCGCGCGCGCGGTTAAGGCGGCGCTCGCGCCGGGCGGTAAATTCGCCATCGTTAATTGGCATCAGCGGCCGCGCGAGGAGACGGTGATCCTGGGTGAGCCGCGCGGACCGCGAACGGACTTGCGGCTATCGCCAGAGCAGACCATCGACGCCGTCGAGGCTGGGGGCTTGCGCCTGTTACAGCTTGTCGAAGTGCCGCCCTACCACTATGCCGCTGTGTTCGAACGCTTACCATCCTGACAACCGTGCCGCCCATTCTCGACAACAAAGACCATTCCGCGCCCTCGGTGTTTGCGCCGAAGGCATTGCTGCGCGAGGCGCGGCGGCAAAAGGGCATTGCCGCAATCGACGTGCCGCCGCTGTGCATTCTCGATCCCGATGGAGATATCGTGCGCCGGCTGCGCCAAACCGGACAGGCGAAAATATTCGACGCCTGGCCCTGCTATCACACCGAGCTCGATACCTTCACGCTAGCGGGGAAGACCGCCGGCATTATCGGCTGCGCCGTCGGCGCGCCCTTCGCCGTGCTGATCGCCGAGGAATTGTTCGCGAGCGGTTGCAAGCTGCTTGTGAGTTTGACCTCGGCGGGGCAGATCGTCGCTGCCGGACCGCCGCCCTATTTCGTCATCATCGACCGTGCGCTGCGCGACGAGGGCACGAGCTATCACTACGCGCCCGCGAACGCGGGCGAATTCGCCACGGCCGACCCGCAACTGGTTGCCGCGGCACGTGATGCGCTCGCGGCGAAAAAGCTTCATGCGATCGTCGGCGCAAGTTGGACCACCGATGCGCCGTTCCGCGAAACGGCTGCCGCGATCGAATTGGCGAAATCGAAAAATGTGCTCGCCGTCGAGATGGAGGCCGCCGCGCTCTATACGTTCGCACGAACGGCGGGCGTGAAAATCCTCTGCCTCGCCCATGTCACCAACACGATGGGACGGGCGGGCGACGATTTCGAAAAAGGCGAAGCCGACGGCACCGCCGCGTCATTGGCGGTGCTGGAGGCAATTGCGGAAAATTTTCCCAACTGAAAGCGCAGCAACGCGTTTATTCGAGGTCAGGAGAATTTGCCCCACGCCCGCTCGGTCGCCCACCAGACTATCTTACTGCCGAGAACGATTAGGACCGCCAGCGCAATCCAACCGTAAATGTTGGCGGCAACAATTCCGAAGCCAAGTACGAGCACCGGAAGAATCATCACTAGGTAATACGGCCCGGTGAACCGGCAATGGGTGCGCCCGCAGCGCCGCGCATTGAGCAGGCAGGCCGTGCCCATCCAGACAAGCGCGATGATCCAGATCACCGTTCGCGCTGGTACATCGACGAGCAACCCCGCCACAATCGCGGCAAGGGGAAGCCCCCACGCCAACCCATAGCCGCGCGCGCTGCCGACCCAATCGCGAGAGCGTGAGAGTGTGTTCGTCATGACGGGCTCGTCCGAAATCGTCAAGGGATTGGCGCTGCGCCGCTCGGAATATAAGCCTGCCAGCGAGCCCGTCCGGTGTCGTAGTCGAACGCTCCGCTGGTGACGGCAAAGGTCTCGTTTAACCATTGGTAGCGCTGGTCGTCGGTCTTGAATCGCATGACGCCCACAATTTTCCACTGCTTACGCCCGTTCGCGAGCGGCATCGCATATTCGCGGCCCTCGAAACGAATCTCGGCGCCATCTTGCGTCTCGATTATTCCTGGCACTTGCAAATCACAGACCATGTCGTCACCGGTCGTCTCATAGTTTGACCAGCGAACGGTCCCGCAGATGCTGGGACCGTCCACCGTTCCATCGCCGCCGCCAATAAGGGTGGCATTTTTCCCACCGATCGGAGCCAATTCCACCGGACCCCTGTAATTAAGTTCCAGCGAGAACAAGTAATCGAACGCACCATACTTCTCGTTCGTCATCGTTTTCCTTTGTCATTTGCTCCGCCTGTTGGCGTGCTCTGCTCGTTGGCGCGCGCCCACGAAGACTTACGGAGCAGGTCATATAACGCGATAGCCACAGCGATGATCCCAAGCGAAAACCAAAACAGCGAGAAGTGATACCAAGGCAGCGCGGGCTCGATGACGAGAATAAGTCCAACGATCATCAGGCCATACACCGACCAAGGATTTCGAGACCAAAGCCGCATGACGGCCCCCTAGCCCGCACGCTTCTTATTCTCGATATTGGCGTGCGCCGCGGCTTGCTGCTCGTGCGTGACAATGCGGTCGCGCTTGCCGAGAATAATCGCCGCAATGGCTGCAACAAACGCGCCAGCGAGGAGCCACCGGCCGGAGCCGTCAATCAACCAAGCCCCAACGCCGCCGAGCGCGCCGGTCGCAGCGAGGATGAGCAGGCCGCAACAGATGACCTTTACTCCAAGCAGCGCCAACACCTTGTCGCCCGTATTCATTGTGCTCCTCTCACCCCGCGCAACACGAAAGCTTTGCCACGTCCTTGTCGAAGGTTTGCGCCGCAAGTTTCAACCCTTCAACCGTCGTCAGATACGGGAAGATGGTCGCGCCGAGATCCTGCACCGTCATGCCGTGTTTGATCGCCAGCGCGGCGGTCTGGATCGAATCCGCGCCCTCGGGTGCCAGAATATGCGCGCCGAGCAATTTGCCGCTGCCGGTCTCGGCGACGAGCTTGATCAGCCCGCGCGTATCGCGCGCGGCCAACGCGCGAGGCAGGTAGCTCAGCGGCAGCACCGAGGCCCGCACATGATGGAACGCAGCGCGGGCTGCAGCCTCAGTCAAGCCGACGCTCGCCACTTGAGGGTCGGTGAATACGACAGCCGGCATGGCGGAATTGTCGTAGCGCAGGCTGTTGCTATTGAGGGCATTCTTTGCGGCGATCTTGGCGCCATAGGCGGCCATGTAGACGAACTGATCGCTGCCGGTTACGTCGCCCGCCGCATAAATACCGGGCCGCGTTGTACGCATCCGGTCGTCGACTTTAATGCCGCCGTTCGGCGCTTGCGCAATTCCGGCATCTTTGAGACCGAGCCCCTCGACGTTCGGCGCGCGGCCGGTCGCGATCAGAACGCGTTCAGCATCTAGCATCATCTCGCGCGTGCCTTCTCGTACGATGAGAGAGACACCGTTATCAGTGTATTTAATGCGCTCGTACGTGATGCCGCAAACCAGTTTGATACCTTCATCTTGCAGGTACTTCGACAACGCCTCCGCGATCTCCGGTTCCGCTGCCGGCAAGAGCTTGCTGCGGCAGACGATCGTAACTTTCACACCCATCCGGGCGAACATCTGCGCGAGCTCCGCGCCGATGAAGCCACCGCCGACGACCAGCAGCGATTTCGGCAGCGTTTCGAGCGCAAGCGCGGACGTGCTGGTCAGATACTCCACATCCTCGATACCGGGGATGGCTGGCAAAGCCGGCCGTGCGCCGGTGGTGATGACGACGCGTCCCGTCCTGATCAGGTCGCGGTTCAAGGCAACGCCGCCTTCGGCCAGTCGCGCCTGCCCTTCGATGTAGCTAATGCCGTTGTAGGCCGGCAAAAGATCGGCGTATTTCGACTGCCGCAATTCGGCAACGAGCTCGTCTTTCTGGTGTACGAGCGCGGCCCAATCGTTGGCGCGCGCCCTCGCTGAAATGCCGGCGAAGCGGCCAGCAGTGTTTGCCTGATGCAGCGTTTCGACGGCGCGGATTAACGTCTTCGACGGCACGCAGCCGATATTCACGCAGGTACCGCCAATGGTGCCGTGGCCGATCAGCGCCACCTGCGCGCCCTGCTCCGCTGCCGTGATTGCGGCCGAGAACCCGGCCGAGCCGGCGCCTATGACCGCCAGATCGTAGCCCTTGCCGTTGTTATTTGGCACACAACAATCGCTCATGGCCTGGTCACCTGCTTGGGAACGGTCGGATCGCAACAAGCTTGCATCGCTGCGCGTCGCCGATAGAGCCCGAAGCCAACCAGTCCGAGGCAGATAATCAGTGCCGGAATCACCACGTAATCGGCAATGGAGAGCCAAGCTGTAAGGCCGAGCGCGCCAAATGTAATTGCGAGGATCGGCGTCACACAGCAGATCGCCGCAATGGTTGCGCCAACGCCGCCGGTTCCGATGAGTGCGCGGTCGTTCATGGTGTAACTAGCTCCTTGGCGCCGACGGATAGCCGGCATTCGTGGTCGCGGCGGTGAGCGCCTTCACGTCGGCCTTGCTGTCGTCAAAGGTTACGACTGCGGTCTTTTCCTTGTAGGACACGGCAACCTTGGCGACGCCGGGCACGGCTTCGAGGCTTTTCTGGACGATTTGCGGGCACGCCGCGCAGAACATGTTCTGCACCGCAAGCGTGACGGTTTTCTCGCCCGCGATTGCCGCCGGCGAAGCCAGGAGGCCAAGACCAAAGGCCGCGGAGGTGAGCAACTTGGTCATCTGCGTGTCTCCATTCATCATGCGAAGAGATAGGGCGCGACGAGATTGAACCCGAGCGCGGCAACGACGAGCAGCGTCGCGAGGACGAGCGTGGTCATGACCAGCCGGTTCGGCACCGGCCGCGCACAGGCTTCGCCGCCGGCGCAGACGACTTTCGACGCGCGGTAGACGAGCCAGTAACCATAGCCAAGGAACGCCACGGTCGCGGCGATGAAGTACGGCTGATAGGGCGCAAGCACGGTGAATTTTCCGATCCACGCCCCGCTGACGCCTAGACTGAACAGCACGATTGGCAGGATGCAGCAGGACGATGCGGCAAGCGCGCCGAGAATGCCGCCAATTGCGGCCAACTTTTGCCGTCCGCCGATCGTACCCGACGCGCTAAGCGGCAAATCCCGGGTTGTATCGGCCGAATGAATGAGATCGCTCATGCGGTCATTCTCCTTGATCGTGATTGGGACTATCGTGCATCCTGTAGCCGCTACAGGATCAAGGATATTCCGCATGGCCCCGATCACGGCTTCGCGAGCGCTAGGGTTGCCGATCGGTGAGTTATCCCGATTGTCCGGCGTGAATATCGAGACGATCCGCTATTACGAACGCATCAAGCTGCTCGCCGCACCGCGCCGCACCGAAGGCGGCCATAGGCTCTACGGCCGGGACGACGTTCGCATTCTCGCCTTCATCCGCCGCGCGCGTGAACTCGGCTTCAATCTCGTTGAGATTCGTGCGCTGCTCGACCTTGGCGGACCGGGCAAGGCGTCGTGCGGCGACGTCCGCAAGATCGCCACGCGTCACCTTCACGACATCCGCGCGAAAATGTCCGACCTCGGCAAGCTCGAACGCCTGCTGTCGCGCACGGTCGCGCGCTGCACCGGCAAGACGGCGCCGGATTGCCCGGTGCTCGACGTTCTCGACACCGCGCGCACGCCGCGGCCGCGCGGGCGATCGGGAATTCGCCCGTCATAATCCCGCCGCGATCTAGGATTATATTCACATGATCCCGCCCCGGCTACCGGGGACGTTAAGCGCTCGTCACGCGGCGTGGGGTGGGAGGCGGTGGCCATGGGCGCGTTGCCGACGCAGCGCGTTCGTGGAGGCCCAAGCCGTGGCATCCCGCCTGGAGTGCGGTCCGGGCACTAGCGGTGGATAGGAACCCTGTGTCCACCGGGGGCGAACACGGAGCAAGCCTCAAACAC
>JACQTM010000042.1 GCA_016210825.1 Hyphomicrobiales bacterium | reverse complement strand
GAATGCTGCGCATGCATGCGCAGCATTCGGCGCCTTGAGCGCGGCGCGGCGATAACTGCAATTGTAAAACGGGCCGCCTTCTTGAGCGGCCCGTTTTTCATTGTCAGGTTATTGGCGCGGCCAACCCCGCCGCGCGAGCAGGATGATGTCCGGCCGGTAGTCGAAATGGAATGTGTCGTAGTGATACCACTTGCCGCCCCAGATGAATCCGTGACGCTCGAATACCTCGACGATGTCCAGGGGAAGGCGATTTTTCCAGGCAAATGCCCCGGTCTTGTCCTTCGACCACAGCCAGTAATCGCCATAGGCGGAATTCAGATCGATCGCGGCGCCATAGGCGTGCACCGACAGGCGATGCGTTCCGGCGATGGCGCGGCAGTTGAAGGTGCCGGACGACGGCACGAGATAGCGCGTGAGATTTGCGGGAAGCTTCTCCAGATCGCGTGAGACGGCTTCGAGTTTTTCCGCGACGCCATTGACCTCGGTCGCCATGATTAAGCGGCCGCCCTTGTTCGTAAGCCAGCCCACCTTTCGCAATCGCTTTGTCACTTCGCCGTTGCGGCAATCGCCATACATCTTCTTAAAAAAGGCCTCGTTGCGGATGCGCCCCGGGTCCTCGTTTTCGCCGGGAATCTTCAGTTCAGTCCCGAGCGGGTAGGGAATTGAAAACTGATCCTTGATGTCCGGACTGTTCAAGAGTTCGTCAAAGCTCTTGTTCTGGCGATCGTCGGAAATCGGCATTCGCGTGCCATCCTTCCAAATCAGCATGTTGTCTTCGTAGCCGGCGAGATGATCGGGATAGGCGGCAACGAGCGCATCGAGCGCCGGATCGGCGCGCGCCGGGACAATAGCGAGGAGCACGATCAGCCCAACAGCGCGGACGCGCATCGTCAGCGTTCCAGCGACTGGATCAGCTTTACGTTGGCTTCCTCGATTGCATTGAGGTCAATATCCCAGCGGTTTGGCCGGTACCATGCAAATCGCGAAAAGTACGCGCGCAGGACTTCGTCCTGGAAGAACCGGCCCTTACGCGCGAAAATTTCATTGCGCGCATAACGGCGGACGGGGAGCGGCAATTGCTGAATTTCCTTTCGCGTTAATATCCGGCGGTCGGAATCCGGAAAGATGAAGCCGGCAAGGTTGGGATCGGGCGCCGGCACGGATGGCACCGGTGCGGGCGGCGCAGAAGGCGGCACCGATGCGGGCAATGCCGGGGTTGGCGTTCCGCCACCGAGCCGCGCGAGAAAAAGATCGCCGTCGATCTCGTCATAATAGGCTGGCGACTGCCGGTGCCCGATCGTCTCGGCAAGGCCCTTGACCTTGGCGCGTGTTTCCTTGGCCAACCGAACCAGCGACAGGTCGGGATTTTCCAGCAGCGGCACAAGCGTGCGCGTGAAGACGGAATTCGGATTGCCGTCATTGTCGGAAAGCCGGTCAAGCGCGACCTCGCCGATGCCGGCGGAATAGAGAATGAAGACGCCGTTTGAAGCCAGCGATGGGCCGAGCCCACGGGCGCCGCCGAGCGAGCGGCCGGCGGCGTCGCGGAACGGATTTTCCCGGCAAGCGTCGAGCACGAGAACCTGCGAGCGCGTGCCGCGCACCTTGAGGCGCTGGATCAGCCCGTCCGTTGAAATCGCTTCGTCCTTGAGCACGCTCTGCTGCCCGGGCGTGACCTTCGGAATATCAACGGGCAGCAAATAGTTCGCACCATCGATTTCGACCCCGTGGCCGGCATAGAAAACAAAAGCGACGTCGCCCGGCTTCAACCGTCCTTCGAAATTGGCAAGCCCGCGCACGAAATCCCGCCGCTGTAGGTTCTCGCCGATGGTGACGTTGAAGCCGAGCTTGCGCAGGGCCGTGGCAATGGCGCGGGCGTCGTTCACCGCTTTGCGCAGGCTTTCGATGTTCTGATAGGCGTCATTGCCGACAACGAACGCCAGCCGATCCTGCGCGCGCGACGGCTCTGGAAAGATCAGGATGGCGAGCGAGACAAGGATCAGATGCCGGATTTTCATATTGCGCGGGCCATTTGGTGAGCGGCGTCGCAGAATAGCCCAAGACCCGCCACCATCGAGCCAATTTTCGTCGTACCGTTGCGATGTTATTTCCGGATGTAACGTTATTTGATCGATTTGGCCGGAACGAACGCCGATTGCGGGTTGTGATCACCTCCCGCATTCGCTATCCCGCACTGCAGCACAGCATGGAGATGCGTATGTGGAAGGCAGCGCTCGCGGGCGCGCTCGCGCTCGCGACGATCGAAATATCTTTTGCTCTGGCGGATGGCGCGAACGAAACGCTGGTGCCGCGGGGAGGGGTACAGTTGGGCGTCGAGGGCCGAAACGGTGCGGCGTTTCGCCTGGCTTCGACGGGAAACGCATCCAAGGATCATGCTGGTTCGCGCATCGCGCAATTCAAGGCGGCACTTCGATTAACCGTGGAACAAGAGCGGCATTGGCCCGCCGTGGAAGCGGCGCTGCGCGACATCATTCGGCGCCACGAGAGCGACGAGGCGCACGCGGGCGGCCTTATGCAACGCATCGGCGACCGCGCTGCATCCGTCATGCTGAGCGCCGGCGCGCTCAAGCGCCTTGTGGCGGCTGCGCAACCGCTGATCAAGAGCCTGGATAACGATCAAAGGCGCGGCGCATTGCAGCTTGCGCGCAATATGGGCTTTGGCGAGGTCGCCTCGAAATTCGAGTGATGCAAAGTCTAGCCCCGGCACTGCCAGCGGGCGGTCATATTAATAAATGACCAAAGTGTAATCTGACCAAACTTTAATTTGCTCCGCGCACGAATTCGGAATTCTACTCATGCCATCGAACAACCTTGTTGGAGGTAGTTATGTGGAAAGCTCTCGGCGCAGGAGCGGTCGCGCTGGCGATTGCCGGCTCCTCGCTAGTTTATGCGCAGCAGCGGCCAACCGGGCCTGACGCCGGTCAGCAGTCCAGCGTTCGCAGCGACGCCGGACCGCGATGGCAGATGACGGCGGATGATGCGAAGGCTTTCGCCGACGCGCGCATCGCCGCGCTCAAGGCTGGATTGAAGCTCACGCCCGAGCAGGAGAAGAGCTGGCCGCCGGTGGAGAATGCGATGCGCGATCTTGCCAAGCAACGCTTCGATCGCATGGCTGATTTCCGCGAGCGCGCGCGCGAGCATCGCGAGGGCAAGCGCGAATTCGATCCGATCGACGGCATGCGCCGGCGGGCCGATGCCATGACCGCGGGCGGCGCCGGACTCAAGCGGCTCGCTGATGCCGCTGAGCCGCTCTACAAAACCCTTGATGACGGCCAGAAGCGCCGCCTGATTGTTCTCGCGCGCTCGATGCGCCCGGGCTTTTCAGGCCACGGCGGATGGCATCATGGCAGGCGCGGATTCGAACGTTCGCTTTAACGATTGCACGATCAGGCGAGGCGGTTCATCGCTCCCCGCAACCGCCGTGACCAGAGAAGCCGCCAACGCCCCTGGCGGCTTTTTCGTTTAAACGGGCGCTGCCTTATCGAGCCGCAATGCAGGACGCGGCCGATCGTCGTTGCCGTATCGCGAATAAGCATGGGCATGAGCCGGGCGCCTTATTTATTTCATGCTGACGCCGCCATCCAGATCGATATTGGAACGTGACCTGACCCCACGTAACCATTGGCGGGACTATTTCTTTAGGAACATACTTGCTTTTATCCTCACTCAGCGTTTACGCCGATCTTTGGCCATCTCTTGAGTGTCGATATAAAATGTACGCTCAATATCCATGAACGAACGATGACGCTGTTGATGTCCGAAGCACGCAAACAAATGCATCCTCACGCATTTACCGGAATGCAGATCGCAGTTTTGCTGTTCCTGATGCTCCTGTTGATGTCGACGCCGATCTGGACCCAGCCCGTTCCGCCGCTTTCCGATTACATTAATCACCTGGCGCGAATGCATGTGATTGCGACGATCAACAAGGACCCATATCTGGGCCGTTTTTATGCCATCGATTGGCAAATCATTCCGAATTTGACGATGGACTTGATCATTCCACCGCTGATGCGAGTGGTTTCGATCTATCACGCTGGTCAAATTTTTTTGGTGACGACTTTTGCTCTCATCATGTCGGGTACGTTGACACTTAATCGCGCTTTATTTGGCCGATGGTCGGTTTTGCCGCTTGCAGCCTTCCCGCTTCTTTACAATTACGTGTTTCTGACGGGCTTGGTGAATTATATGTTTGGTATTGGGCTCGCGCTCTGGGCGCTGGCGTGCTGGATCATGCTGCGCGAGCGCCATTGGTTCTTTCGCTTCGCAATTTCCACCCTGTTTGTAGCGGCACTTTTCTTTTGTCATCTTTCTGCGTTGGGTATTTACGGCGTCGGCTTGTTGGCGACAGAATCCTTACGGCTTTGGTCACGCCGCAATGAGCCAGCGATTTTGCATCTGGTTGATTTCATCGCGACCGGGGTTCCATTTATCCTAATCGTGCCGCTACTCCTATATAGCCCAACTTTGCAATTGGCTTTGGATTATTCGTGGGAACCGCGAGGAAAAATCGATGGTTTGATCTACGTTATTCAAGCTTATTCCGACATTGTGACGTTTGCATTGATCACGATTGTCGCGGGTGGGGCAACCTGGGCACGGCGTCGACGATTGCTTCACATCCATCCGATATTCTGGCCGTTACTTGCAATCAGCGCGCTCGTTTATCTTCTAATGCCGCGCATTATGTTTGCGACATATATGGCCGATCAGCGGCTGCCACTCGCATTTGTTTTCATGCTGATTGCGTGCATCGATATTGATTTGCGCCGTCAAATCGCGCGCCGAGGATTTCTAGTGTTAGTTATCGTTGTGCTGCTGGTACGCGTTATTGAAGTCAATGTGTCATGGGCGGAGTTATCGCGTCCGGTGAGCGAATTTCGTGCTTCGATTAAACGAATCAAACCAGGATCGAAAGTTCTCGTGGCCTATGCGGAACGAAACGCCGGTGAAGACGTCTCGGAGCTTGGTCTCGTTCACGCCGCCTGCGGTGCTATGATCGAGCGATCTGCTCTAGTGTCGACGGCGTTCGCTGTTAAAGGAAAACAGATCCTCCGTGTTCGTAGTGAATATCAGGACATTGTCGATACCGAGGACGGCACGCCGCCATTGATCGAACAACTCATCGTAGCCGCTGACCGGCCAAGCCAGGACAAATCGCAATATTGGCACATGTGGCCCAGTCGGTATGACTATCTCTATATCCTCTTCACTGAAACCGATGCGCCTAATCCCGACCCTGACCATCTCACGCTGCTTCAGGACGGAACGCGTTTTCAGCTTTACAGAATCGGCAACCCAAAATGATCTTTCGGTAGACGCCGAGTGATGCTTGCGGTGTGAGCATGATCTGACATATCGCAGACATTCATTTAACGCCGCCCGAAGTAACCGGCCGATCGCGGAATTCACGCTTTATACGCTGGTATTATCCGGGCTGGTCGGCCTGTTGCCGCTTCGACATCAAGTGCGCGTGGTTTAACGAAGGCGAATAATGCGAATTCTTTCCGCGCAAAAATATTGCAAGCCGTCGTCACTCTGTTTTGGCTTGATCCGCCATTGAAACCGGCCAGGTCCGCGACGGCAAAGCGTGCGGCGGGTTCCTCTTCGTGTCCAGGCTGACCACTTTTAGGTGGCTCGGGACGCTTGCATTCTTGCTTGGAAAATCGCCGATCATGCCCTAGATATAGCCGCGGTTGGTACTCGCTTGTACTTAACCGCTTCCTCGATTTTCACGCTGGCAACCTAGAAGTCACGCTCTCTGTGCCTATAGCGAGCTAAAGAAATTGGGGGTAGTGAGACACGTCGAGTTTATTGGTGCGGGCGCATAGCTCAGTTGGTAGAGCAGCTGACTCTTAATTCGGTTCGTCACCAAAACATAGCTTCGCATATCGAACCGCAGGCATTAAATTTTCTCGCCCGCACCTAGACTTAGATTCGACATAGGGTACATCGCGTTCCGTGCCTACGCGCACGACGCCCGAGCCTATAGCGAGCCTAAGATGACGACACTCACTGAGATTACCCTGCGCAATCTCAAGCCGCCCGCGCGCGGCCAAACTACTTGTATGGACGATAGCCTCACCGGCTTCGGTGTCCGCGTCTCACAAGGTGGTACGAAAACTTTCACGTTGCTCTACGGGCCGAGCCGCCAACGCATCACCATCGGTCGCTACCCCACAATCTCGCTCAGCTCCGCACGCCAGCGAGCGCGCGAGCTACTCGCAGAATTCACTCTCGGGCGAACAACGCCAAGGACGATCCGCTTCAATGAAGCCGTTGAGCTCTTCCTAGCCGACCACAGCAAGCGCAATAGGCCGCGCACCATCAAGGATTATACGCGTGTCCTCACTACACGCTTTCCTTTTGGTGATCGCAGGCTCGCCGATATCACCGCTCAAGACATCAGCCGCCGCATCGATAAGCTCGAAGCGACCCCGACTGAGCGAAATTACGCCATCGTTATTATCAAAATGCTTTTTCGATGGGCAGCGCGCAAACACTTCGTCAAGCATAGTCCGTGTGAAGGACTTATGACCAGTAAGCGGACATCGCGTTCGCGCGTACTGTCACACACCGAGCTAAAATCTATATGGCAAGCATGCGAGGGCGCATTCGGCGATGTCGTGAAGCTCTTGATCCTAACCGGGCAGAGGAGGGGTGAAATCGCCGCGCTCGAAGACCATTTCGTCGATCTCGACAAAATAGCAATCACGCTGCCAGAAACTCTATGCAAGAATGGAAGAGAGCACCGCTTCCCGATTGGGGAGAATGCCGTTTCTATATTACGCTCTGTTCTCGTTTCGAGGCGCCCGGATAAGACCACTTTCTTATTCCCTGCGCGCGGCAATCCACACGCGCCGTTTAGCGGTTGGTCAAAGAGTAAAATCGAGCTGGATAAGCGCTGCGGCGTCGAGAACTGGGTGTTGCACGATCTACGACGCACGTTCGCAACAAATCTCGCCGCGCTCGAAGTGCCGCCGCATGTCGTCGAACGGCTGCTCAATCACTCCAGCGGCACGATCAGCGGTGTCGCCGCGATCTATAACCGCCATGGTTACATGGATGAAATGCGCGAAGCCATTAAGAAATGGGAGAAGAAACTCAAGACTCTGACTGCATCCCTCCGCCGCGTGGCGTGATGCCATGTGCAGCTATGTGCATGTTGAACCGTGCGCGATTTGAATCTATGTTTCTCCTTGCCCGCTAGCTGGCCTCGCATGCATCCGCGTGTGAGTACCAGGGGCACCGGTGTCCCTTCTCTTGAAGGAACATCCGATGCAACTGGAACGCAAGCTAGTCTCAAAGAAGGACTTGAAAGCTCTTGGAGTCCCATACAGCTTTGCCCACATCGCCCGCCTCGAAGAGGCCGGGAAGTTTCCCCAGCGGATACGGCTCGGCGCCTGCAGGGTCGCGTGGCGATACCAGGACATTCTGAATTGGATCGAGGAGCGTGCCTTGTGTACTCAGCTTCAACGCTGATGACATTTTCTTCATGAAAGGGCGAAGGGGCATCGGGGTGCACACTCGGTGCCCCTTTCAATTCCTGCGCAGATATCTCGAGGCCAACCGCTCGACATAGACGCTACCGAAATTGCTGAGCAGGCTCACGAGCTAATAGGAATAGGCTGCTGATCCGCGTCGACTATTCCCACCTAAGGCAGGTTCGGCGGCAGGTGTGGCGCTTGATCGAGGTCGTTGAGCATGGTGGCCCACCCCATTCCGCGCAGTGCCGCCGCGCCGGCCTGGAAGAATCCGTCCCTCTCAATCCTCCCCGATCGATATGCGCCGGAAAATCAGTATAGCCTATCAGTCTTCCGGACCTAGCCCTTGGGGCGTGACTGACGGTTTCGATGGGCAACATTGCGCCCGCATCAACCGCAAGAGCGCCGGGGCTGGGCATAGTGTAGGCCATTAGGCTCGAAACCTCGGCGGATACCAGACATATGCCGAAGAAGACAGTGACCAATGCGAAGATTTTCTTGAGAGAGGGCATGAGTTCTCTCCGTGAATATCACTTGATCCGTGGAAGGACTTCGAATTGGTGAAATGGCGGTGGTGAGGGCAGCATCCACTCCAGTGTAGTCGCGCCAACGCCCCACGGATTATCGCCGGCGCGCTGCTTGCGGACGAAGGCAAGGAACACACCAGTAAAAAAGACCAGCAGCCCCAGAGCGAAGACGTAGGAGCCGATCGACGAGACATAGTTCCAGCCCGTAAAGGCGTCGGGATAATCGGCAATACGCCGGGGCATTCCGGCAAGCCCGAGGAAATGCTGCGGGAAGAAGATCAAATTGGCGCCGATGAAGGAGAGCCAAAAATGCAGCTTTCCCAGAAACTCGGAATAGGTGTAGCCGGTCATTTTGGGAAACCAATAATACCAGGCGGCGAAAATCCCGAAGGTCGCCCCCAATGACATCGTGTAATGGAAATGCGCCACCACGTAATAGGTATCATGCAGCACACGATCGACGCCGGCATTGGCAAGCACGACGCCGGTGACGCCGCCCATCGTGAACAGGAAAATAAATCCGATCGCCCATATCATCGGCGTGCGGAAGTCGATCGAGCCGCCCCACATCGTCGCGATCCAGGAAAAAATCTTCACGCCCGTGGGCACCGCGATGACCATCGTCGCAGCAACAAAATAGGCTTGCGCGGCCGTGGACATACCGACCGTATACATATGGTGCGCCCATACGACGAAACCGATGGCACCAATCGCCACCATCGCGTAGGCCATGCCGAGATATCCGAAGACGGGCTTCTTGGAGAAGGTCGCTACGATGTGGCTGATCACGCCGAAGGCCGGCAGGATCAGGATGTAAACCTCCGGGTGACCGAAAAACCAGAAAAGGTGCTGTAAGAGAACCGGGTCGCCTCCGCCTTCGGCTGCAAAGAAAGTCGTTCCGAAATTGCGATCCGTGAGCAACATGGTGATCGCGCCTGCGAGGACCGGCAGTGAGAGTAACAGTAGGAATGCAGTAACGAGCACCGACCAGACAAAAAGCGGCATTTTGTGCATGGTCATGCCGGGCGCGCGCATGTTGAAGATCGTCGTGATGAAATTGATAGCGCCAAGTATGGACGAGGCGCCAGCCATGTGCAGCGATAGAATGGCGAAGTCCATCGACGGTCCCGGATGCCCGCTGGTCGACAGCGGTGCGTAGACGGGCCATCCCGCTCCCACCCCGGATTCGCCAGGGGGCCCTTCGACGAACAGTGAGATGACGAGCAGGCTGAGCGCCCCAGGCAGAAGCCAGAACGAAAGGTTATTCATGCGCGGGAACGCCATGTCAGGTGCGCCGATCATCAACGGCACGAACCAATTGCCAAAGCCGCCGATCAAGGCGGGCATGATCATGAAAAACACCATGATCAGGCCGTGTGCGGTGACGAATACGTTGAAAGTGTGCGCACTTTCAAAGATTTGCATGCCGGGCTCTTGTAATTCGAGCCGCATGCCAAGCGAAAGCAGGCCGCCGACTACTCCACCGACGATGGCGAAGACGAGATACATCGTGCCGATGTCTTTATGAT
>JACQTM010000401.1 GCA_016210825.1 Hyphomicrobiales bacterium | reverse complement strand
CATCGGGCCGCCGCCGGGATTGCAACAGCAACAACAACAACAACAACAGCAGCAGCAGCAGGGCAGTGTGCCGCCGCCGCAACAGCAGCAGCGCATCGGGCCGCCGCCGGGGCAGCAACAGCAGCAGCAGCAAGGCAACATACCGCCGCCACAACAGCAGCAGCGCATCGGGCCGCCGCCGGGACAGCAGCAGCGCATAGGACCGCCGCCGCAACAACAGGGAAATATACCGCCGCCGCAACAACAGCAGTCGGCTCCGCCACCGCAGCGCCCGCAAGCGCCGCCGCCGCAAGCGGTGAAACCACCGCCGCAGCCACAAGCGGTGAAACCGCCGCCGCCGCCGGCGGCAGCGAAGCCGCCAGCGCCGCCTAAGGGTCAGAAGCCCAAGCCTGAGGAGGCGCAGCAGGGTAACGCGCCGAAATAGGCGCAGAAAAAAACGGGCGGCACTTAATGCCACCCGTTCAGCTGCTATTA
Organism: Hyphomicrobiales bacterium; assembly: GCA_016210825.1. Lineage (GTDB taxonomy): Bacteria > Pseudomonadota > Alphaproteobacteria > Rhizobiales > Xanthobacteraceae > JACQTM01. Next base: position 8,424 of record JACQTM010000401.1, on the reverse strand, counting down.
GCGTTTACGGTTGTTTATCAGATCACGTATTGCCGCAGCGGCGGATAGCCGTTGAAGCCAATCGACGAGTAGGTCGTCGTGTAGGCTCCCGTTGCTTCGATCAGCACCTTGTCACCGATCGCCAGTGACACCGGCAGCGGGTAGGGGTTCTTTTCGTAGAGTACATCAACGGAATCGCAAGTCGGTCCGGCGACAATGCATGGCGCCATCTCGTCACGATCCTTCCGCGTCTTGATCGGATAGCGGATCGACTCGTCGATCGTCTCGGCAAGCCCATGGAACTTACCGATATCGAGATAGACCCAGCGTGTCTCATCCTCGGGGCTGCGTTTGGCGATCAGCACCACCTCGGCTTCGATCACGCCGGCATTGCCAACCAAGCCGCGGCCCGGTTCGATGATCGTTTCCGGGATGCGGTTACCGAAATGCCGGCGCAGCGCGCGAAAGATCGCCTTGCCGTAGGATTCGAGCTTCGGTGTCTTACGCAGATATTTCGCCGGGAAGCCGCCGCCGAGATTGACCATGGCAAGCGAGATCCCGCGCTCGGCGCAGGCGCGGAAGATCGCGGCTGTCGAGGCGAGCGCGCGGTCCCAGGCCTCCACGTTGTGCTGCTGGGAGCCGACATGGAAGGAGATGCCGTGGGCGATGAGCCCGCGTTTATGCGCCAGTTCCAGGATATCGGCGGCGAATTCCGGCTCACAACCGAACTTGCGCGATAGCGGCCATTCCGAGCCGGTGCCGTCGCAATGGATACGGCAGATCACGCGGCTGCCAGGTGCGGCGCGGGCGACCTTCTCGACCTCGGCTTCGCAGTCCACCGCAAAGAGCGTGACGCCGAGCTTGAAGGCTGAGGCGATCTCGCTCTCTTTCTTGATGGTGTTGCCATAGGAGATGCGATCGGGCGTGGCGCCGGCGGCAAGCACGGTCTCGGTCTCGCTGACCGAAGCGACGTCGAACGACGAGCCGAGCCCGGCGAGGAGCTTGAGGATCTCCGGCGCCGGGTTGGCCTTCACCGCGTAGAACACCTTGGTATCCGGCAGTGCGTTCGCGAAGGCGACGTAGTTCTCGCGGACGACATCGATATCGACCACGAGGCAGGGGCCTTCGTCTTTGCGGTTCTTGAGGAATTCGCGGATGCGTGCGGTCATCTCGACCTTGCTCCTATCCGGTCTCGGCGGTGGCGCCGCCTCGAAGGTGAATCTCCTGTGATGTTTGTGACCGCCGCCGAAGCGGAGCCGCTGACATCACCGCGATTGCTGCCTTGGTCCGGATGGGAGAGCCCCGTCCGCCCGCTGGCAAAGAAGGACAAGCCTTTTCAGTGACTCGGCATTTTCGCCGACGTTCCAAAAAAGCCCGCTCCGTCGTTGCTTTAAGCCGCGTCCCCCGTTGAGCGCGGGGTGCGCCGGTTTCGCCTCCGGCTGCCGATCACATCGGCGTCCAACACGGACACCTAGCAAGGAAGAGCTTCCTCTTCCGTAGGCGGCTGTCCGGCCTCTTGTCCGGACCCCACCGATCGACACGCGGCCACAGGCACGTGCGAAATTGGGCGAGTCCCCAAATAAGTGATTTAGTCCGCAAGCGCAAGCAGAATGCCTTCACTTCGCGCAACGATTTTTAAACGAGATCGTTCCTGGTTGCGCCGATTCGCCCGACGGCGACGCGCGAAGTGTCAGTCAGCCGCCGTGAACGGCTCCACGCGCCGCGCCGCGCGGATGAACGATACCATGATGGCGATGCCGCAAATGATAAACACGCCCTGGAGTAGGTGTTCGCCGATCGAGCCTAGCTGGAATAGGTTGGCGAATGCCCAGCCGGCGGCAAACGCCGCCCCGAAAACCTCGGCGCCGATCAAGATCGCCGCGCTTACCACGGTCATGACGTTGAGCCAGACGATGCGGCGCCTGGACGCGGGCTTGTTTATGGACTCTCCGGACATGTTGGGACGCAATGTCTACCAATCAATTCAGCCAATCAAGCCTGGATTCTGGGCTACAACGCCCCATGTGAACCTCCGCCGCTGCCGCGCGATTTTATGATGGTGCTCCGCCGATGACCGATGCCGTCCAGTCTTTCGCCGCTGCCAATGCCAATCCCTTACTAGAGGCCTGGTCGGCGCCATTCGGGGTGCCACCTTTCACACGGATCACGCCGCCGCATTTTCTCCCCGCCTTCGAGCGGGCACTAGCCGAGCATGACGCGGAAATCGACGCCATTGCTAGTCAGGCTGCCGCGCCAACCTTCGACAATACCGTTGCCACATTTGAGAACAGCGGGCGAACGCTGTCGCGGGTTTCGGACGTCTTTCACGCTCTTTCCGGCGCTCACACGAATGCAGAGCTGCAGGCGATCGAACGCGAGATCTCGCCTAAGCTCGCCGTTCATTTTAGTCGCATATACCTGAATTCGTCGCTCTATCAGCGGGTGGCGACACTGTTTGAGCAAAGGGCGGTCGTAGGACTTTCCCCAGAGCAGGGGCGTGTGCTTGAGCGGCTGCATCTGCGCTTTCGCCGCGCCGGCGCGCATCTCGACGAGGCGACGAAAACGCGGCTAAAGGCGATCAGCGAGCGGCTTGCCACTCTCGGTACGACCTTTTCGCAAAATGTGCTGGCGGACGAGCAGTCCTATGCTCTCGTGCTTGACGGCGAGACCGAGCTTTCCGGCTTGCCGGAATTCCTGCGCGCTGCAGCGCGCCAGGCTGCCGAGGAACGCGGGCTTGCAGGCAAGCACGTCATCACGCTCTCGCGCTCCAGCGTCGAGCCCTTCCTGCAATTCTCCGCGCGCCGCGATCTGCGCGAAAAAATATTTCGCGCCTGGGTGGCACGCGGTGACGGTGGCGGAAAAACCGATAACAAGGCCATCATCGCCGAGAGCATCGCTTTGCGCGCCGAGCGTGCGCGGCTGCTCGGCTACGGGACGTTCGCCGATTACCGCCTCGACGACAGCATGGCGAAGACGCCGAGCAATGTGCGCGCACTCCTGGAAAAAGTCTGGCCGCTGGCGCGTTCCCGCGCCGCTGCCGATCGCGATGCCATGCAGGAATTGATCGCCGAAGCGGGCGGAAACTTCCGTCTCGCGCCCTGGGATTGGCGCTATTACGCGGAACGACTGCGCAAGCGCCGCCACGACGTGGAAGAGGCGAAGGTAAAACCGTATTTGCAACTCGACAATATCATCGCGGCGGCCTTCGACACCGCGCAACGGCTGTTTGGCCTGTCATTCGTCCCGCTCGGCAATGTGCCGGTCTGGCATCCCGATGTGCGCGTATGGGAGGTCATCGGGGAGGGCGGCCGGCATGTTGGCGTGTTCTTTGGCGATTACTTCGCGCGCACATCCAAACATAGCGGCGCCTGGATGACGACGTTGCGCGACCAGGAAAAACTTAAGGGCGATATTCGCCCGCAAGTCGTCAATGTAATGAATTTCTCCAAGGGTGCGGATGGTGCGCCGAGCCTGTTGTCGTTCGACGACGCGCGCACATTGTTCCACGAATTCGGTCACGCATTGCATGCACTGCTGTCCGACGTAACCTATCCGTCGATCTCCGGAACCAGTGTGCTTACCGATTTCGTCGAACTGCCCTCGCAACTCTACGAGCACTGGCTCGAACGCCCCGAGGTACTGCGCCGCTTTGCGCTGCACGCAACGACCGGCGAGCCGATGCCGGAGGATTTACTACGCCGGCTCCTTGCGGCGCGTACCTTTAATCAAGGCTTTGCCACCGTTGAGTATGTGTCGTCGGCGTTGGTCGATCTCGAATTTCATTCACGTGCCGTGGACGGCGCTTTCGACGTGACGGCATTGGAACGCGATACACTCGCGGCAATCGGCATGCCGGAAGAAATCGTCATGCGTCACCGGCCGATGCATTTCCAGCACGTATTCTCCGGCGGCGGATACGCCAGCGCCTATTATTCCTACATGTGGTCGGAAGTCCTCGACGCCGATGCCTTTCGCGCCTTCGAGGAGGCGGGCGATATTTTCGATGCGGAGACGGCGAAAAGGCTGCACGACAATATTTATTCCGCCGGCGGCTCGCGCGACCCGGAGGAACTTTACAAGGCATTTCGCGGCCGGCTGCCGACACCGGATGCGCTGCTGGAAAGGCGGGGATTGCTTGATAGTCCCCCAGTGAGCTAGAGCGGCGGCGGTCAATGTATCGTGCCCCGGATGCGGCGCAGCGTGAAACGGTGCGTCGCTGATCCGGGGCCCACAGAGAAGCGGATTAGATAGGTCCCGGGTCTGCAGCGCACCACTGCGTGCTGCGCTGCGCCCGGGACACGCTCTTCGGGGTTTTCCATGAATCTCCACACCGCCGGACACCGCCGCGGCATCGCCGCCGCTCCGCACGCGGCCGCGGCGGAAGCCGGCCGTCATATCCTCGCCGAGGGCGGCAATGCCCTCGAAGCCATGGTGGCGATGGCGGCTACGATTGCCGCTGTCTATCCACACATGAATCACCTCGGCGGCGACGGCTTCTGGCTCGTGCGCGAACCTTCCGGCCGCGTGCGCGCGTTGATGGGGGCGGGACCGGCAGGCGCGAAAGCTAATCCCGCGTTCTATCGCGAGCATGGCTACGAAACGATTCCATCGCGCGGGGCGTTTGCGGCGCTCACTGTCTCCGCCGCCGCCGGCGCATGGATGCTTGCGCTCGAGGCGGCAAAAGCGCATGGCGGGAAAATGCCGATCGGCGAATTGCTGGCACCGGCGATCCGCCACGCACGTGACGGTTATGTGGTCACGAAGAGCCAGGCCCGGCTCACGGCCGAGAAATTTGACGAGTGCAAGGACGCACCTGGCTTCGGCCTAACGTTTCTCGCCGACGGAAAGGCGCCTGAAGCCGGCAGCACGCTTAAGCAAACGGCATTTGCCGCAACCCTTGAGCACCTTATCCATTCCGGGCTCGACGATTTCTATCGCGGCGATGTCGGCCGCGAGATTGCCGCCGATCTTGAAAAAATCGGCAGCCCCGTGACGCGCGAGGATTTGCGTAACTATCGCGCCGTCGTCGCCGAGCCGCTATCGGTGAGGATCGGCGCAGGCCTGCTGTTCAATTCCCCGCCGCCGACACAAGGACTGGCGTCGCTGATGATCCTTGCGCTGTTCGATCGCCTCGCCGTCAATGACGCGGAGAGCTTCGACCACGTGCACGGCATTGTCGAAGCGACGAAGCGCGCCTTCCGTGTTCGCGACCGTATCGTCACCGACCCGCGACGAATCAGCGACAATCTCGATCAGTTCTTTACGCCCGCCTTTCTCGATGCTGAAGCAAAGAAGATCGACCGCAGAAAGGCCGCGCCCTGGCCGGCGAGACCCGGAACCGGTGACACCATCTGGATGGGCGCCGCCGACGCTACCGGCCTTGTCGTCTCCTATATCCAATCGCTCTATTGGGAATTTGGTTCGGGCTGTGTGCTGCCGCGCACCGGACTTGTCATGCAAAACCGCGGCGCCAGCTTTTCGCTCGATGCCGGTGGGATGAACCCGCTCGAACCGGGCATGCTGCCGTTCCATACGCTCAATCCGGCGCTTGCTGTACTCGACGACAGCCGGGTGATCGCCTATGGCACCATGGGTGGCGACGGCCAGCCGCAATCGCAGGCGGCTTTTTTCACCAGGCACGTACGTTTCCGGCAGCCGCTCGATGCGGCGCTCGACGCGCCGCGTTGGCTGCTTGGCCGCACCTGGGGTTCGCCTCACACGAATCTACGGCTGGAGCGGCGGTTCGATGACAATCTAGTTGATCGCCTTGCCGCCGCCGGGCACGATATTGAAGTGCTTGATGAACCATATTCCGACACTATGGGCCATGCCGGTGCCGTGGTGCTGCATCCCAACGGCACGCTGGAAGGCGCACACGATCCGCGTGCGGATGGTGGCGCCGCTGGCGTGTAAATCGTAAACGGTCACCTTTCAGCCGCACTCTGTGCTATCCTTTCAACATTCAAAACCGAGCAGCCGCATCCCATGATCGAATCGAACATCCGCATCGTTACCGCCACGCTGGCGGCATTGTGTCTCATGTGCGTACAGGCCGTCGCGCATCCGCATGTCTGGGTAGTCATGAAGAGCGAATTGGTCTTTGCCCCGGATGGATCGGCGACCGGCGTGCACCACGCCTGGACCTTCGACGACATGTTCTCGACGTTTGCCACGCAAGGCCTTGAGACAAAAGAGAAGGGCAAGTTCACGCGCGAGGAATTGCAACCGCTCGCCGAGGTCAATGTCTCCTCGCTTAAGGAATTCGATTTCTTCACCTACGGCAATGCAAACGGCCAGAAGGCCGAGTTCGCCGATCCGAAGGATTACTGGCTGGAATTCAACGACGGCGACAAGACGCTGACGCTCCATTTCACCATGCCGCTAAAGACGCCGGTGAAGGCGAAGACCTTCGACGTGGAAGTTTATGATCCGACCTATTACGTCGACTTTGCATTGGCGGATAAGGATCCGGTGGCGCTCGCTGGCGCTCCGGCGGCTTGCAAGTTTACGATCGGCAAGCCGCAGGAAATGACCAAGGAGATGGCTGACAAGCTCGCGCAGATCGGGCCGAATCAGCAAATTCCGGCGAACAGCTATGGCGCGCAGTTCGCCAATAAGATTTCGGTGAAATGCCCGTAATTCATTCTCCCGTCATCCTGAGGTGCGAGGGGCGAAGCCCCGAGCCTCGAAGGGTGACGGCGCTGTCATCCTTCGAGGCACTCGCTTCGCTCGGGCACCTCAGGATGACGGTGTTGGGTATTCTGGTCATCATCGTCGCGATTGCATACCTTGGCATGTTCGACGCCGTATTGGCGCAGAGCGGGCCATTCGGCGTGGGACGTCCGTCCGCGCAACCTGTGCCGCCCGCGGACGGTCTCGTCGGCTGGATCATGACCAAGCAGGCCGAATTCTATCGCGGAATGTCGGCCGCCGTCCGTGCATCCAAGGCCGATAGTAGCGCCGTGCTCGGCTTGTTCGGACTCTCCTTCGCTTACGGAATTTTTCATGCCGCGGGCCCTGGCCACGGCAAGGCGGTAATTTCCTCCTATCTCGTCGCTAACGAGCAGACCTGGAAACGCGGCGTTGTGCTCTCCTTCGCGTCGGCAATGCTTCAGGCGCTTGTGGCCGTGGCAATGGTTCTTGTCGCCGCCGTGCTGCTTAATGCCACGGCCAAGACCATGGGCGACACGGTGCGCATCATCGAGATCGTAAGTTATGCGCTGATTATTCTTCTCGGCTTACGGCTGCTCTGGGTGAAGGGGCGCGGCTTCATTGAAGCCTGGCGTGGCGATTCCCAAACTGATCATCATAAACATGCGCATCATCATGGTCATTCGCATTCGCACGATCACGCGCACGAGCATGGAGACCATCACGATCATGACTCGATATGGAGCCACGCGCATGGGCCGGAGCCGCAAGAGCTTGCTGGGCCCGGCGGATGGCGCCGCGGCTTCACCGCCGTGCTGGCTGTAGGCTTGCGACCGTGTTCGGGCGCGATCCTCGTTCTTGTATTCGCGCTGGCACAGGGTTTGTTTTGGGCGGGCGTGGTTGCAACCTTCATCATGGGGCTCGGCACCGCGATCACCGTTGCGGTTATCGCAACGCTAGCCGTAACCGCAAAATCGTTCGCCAAGCGGCTTGCGAATGAACGCACCGGCTCGGCGACGCTCGCCATGCGTGGCATCGAAGTCGCCGCCGCCTTCGTCGTTCTCGCCTTCGGCGTGCTGCTGCTGATGGGTTACATGGCGAGTGAGCGCATCGCCGGCTTCTAGGTTTTGAAATCTTCCGGCTTAAGTTCAATCGGCTTGCCGTGCGGCGTGCGCTCGGCGGCATGATCCCAGGCGTTGCGATAGCGAACAAGCGTATCGCGGGGCGCCACGCCCTTTTCGGCAATTAACCGTTCGAGTGCGGCGAGCCAATGCCGATAGTAGGTTTCACCAGTATCCCGGTCTCCGTTAGCTTGAGCGCGCTTGATCTCCTCGCCGAGAATGGCCGCCCATTCTTTCCAGGCGAAGACGCCACGCTCATGCAATGCAAGGGTTATGGCGAATGCTTGCGCTTCCCAAGGTTCGCGGAAGACAGGCCCTTCGGCGTCGAAGGGAATATCCGGGACTTCGGCCGCCGCGCGGCGTACGGCATGCGGATCGAGTGGCATCATATTTTTCTTTGTCATTCCGGCCGAGCGTAGCGAGAGCCGGAATCCATATCCACCAGAGTTTCAATAAAGATAATGGCGAATATGGATTCCGGGTTCGCCGCGGAGCCTGTCATCGGGCCGCGCTTTGCGCCGACCCGTTGGCGACGCTCCGGAATGACAATTATATCGGCTCCAGATACGGCTCCCAAGCGTCCACGGAAACCTGGACCGCCGGATCGCCGTCCGCTCCCCACAATTCGCGGCCATCAAAGGCGACCGTATAAAGCCATTGCGGGTTTTCACCT
>JACQTM010000400.1 GCA_016210825.1 Hyphomicrobiales bacterium | reverse complement strand
TTCCCCTGGGGACTGAACTTGTCAGCGACGTGCCTCATGAACTCCGTGAGGCACGTGAACAGGTGCTGCAATCGGGAAAACCCGTCGTCGCCAATGTCTTTAGAAGTCCGCGGACCAAACAACATTTCGTCTCAGTTCTGGTTCCCGTGATGCGCGATGGCAAAGCGGCTTACGTTCTGTCGGCTGGAATTCCGACCGGCCAATTTTCACAGATTCTTCGGGACTCTCAGCTTTGGTCCGACTGCGTCGGGGCTATCCTCGATCGCAGCAACGTATTCATCGCTCGTTCCGAGAAGCATGAGGAATTCACCGGGACGCCGCTGCCTGTCGTGTCTTACCCGCCACCCATTGCAAAAGGCATCGCAAAGACGAAAAACCGGGACGGCACACCCGCCCACTGGTTCTTCCGTCGTTCCGATGTCACCGGCTGGGTCATCGGTGTCGGCATTCCCAACAGCGTGCTCGAAGCGCCATCCAGGCTGGCGCTCGCAAGTTTCGGCGCCGCAGGCGGCCTGCTGTTCATTGTCGCGATTGGATTGTCCTACGGGCTTGGCGGCCGTATGTCGCAATCGATCGGAGCACTGGGGATCGATCGAAAACCCACGCGCGAGGAATTTCGCGTCCTATTCGAATTCGCGCCCAATGGCGTGCTGGTCATGGACGGGGAAGGCCACATCGCGCTGGTGAATGCACAAATGGAAATGATGTTCGGATACAGGCGCGAGGAGCTGATTGGAAATAGTGTTGAAATGCTGATTCCGGAACACCTCCGCGACGGACATCCGGCATTGAGGAAATCGTTTGCGCGCTCGCCTCGCGCGCGGCCGATGGGAGCAGGACGGGATTTGTTCGGTCAACGTAAGGACGGCAGCGAATTCCCGATCGAGATCGGTCTTAATCCGATCCGGACCCGCGCCGGCGATTTTATCATGGCGACGGTCGTCGACATCACGGCGCGGAAACGAGCGGCGGAACGGCTCGCCGCCACTGTTGCCGAGCGTGACGATTTACGCCGCCGTTTAATGCAAGCCCAGGAGGACGAGCGGCTACGGCTCGCGCGCGAATTGCACGATCAGACTGGTCAGAGCCTCGCCGCGGTCATGCTGGAATTGAAGGGCATGGAGACGCTCGTCAGCGCGCCCGGACGCGATCGGTTTCGACTGCTGCGCGGGCAACTCGAACAGATGGGAAAAGCCCTTCATCACGTCGCTTGGGAATTGCGGCCGGCGTCGATCGACGAGCTCGGACTGACTAGCGTGCTGGCCAGCTATATCTCCGAATGGAGTGCGCAATTCGGCATTGAGGCCGATTTCCATTGTGGCGATACCCGCTTCGACGATCTCACGGATGAAGTACGAACGACCATCTATCGCGTCGTGCAGGAGGCGCTGACCAATATCGCCAAGCACGCCGCGGGAACCAGCATCATCAGCGTTGTGGTCGACCGCGCCGATACGATGCTGCGAGTGACAATCGAGGACAACGGTGCCGGCTTCGACGCGGCGTTATCGGTCGAACCCGAACGTCAGCGAAGCGGGCGCGGCCTCGGCCTTGCCGGCATGCGCGAGCGGCTTGCCCTTATCGGCGGTGACCTCTTGATCGAATCGTCGGTCGGTGGCGGCACGACGCTCTTCGCGCGCATTCCGCTGGAACAGGAAAGGCTGATCGCGTGACCGGCAAAACACGCGTCGTGCTCAGCGACGACCATCCCATCCTGCTGGCGGGATTGCGCAACCTGATCGAGGCCGAGGACGATCTTGAGCTGGTCGGCGAGGCCGCGAATGGCATCGCCGCGCTGAAGATCATTCGCGAGATGCGGCCCGATGTCGCCATCCTCGATATTTCAATGCCCGAGCTGAACGGCATCATGGTGGCGCGCCGCCTGGCCGAGGAGGCTCCTTCGGTCAAGCTCATGGTTCTCACCCTGCATGAGGACCGCGCCTATCTGAAACAAGCCTTGGACGTCGGCGTGCGCGGCTACGTCCTCAAGCGCTCGGCGGCGGAAAATCTCGTCCACGCCATTCGCGCCGTCGTCGTTGGCGGGCTCTATGTCGACCCGGCAATCGTCGGTCACGTGTTCGACAAAGCGTGCGCGCGTGGCGGCCGGCCGGCGGCAAAGACGGCAATGCCGGAATTGACGGAGCGGGAGGCCGAAGTGCTAAAGCTCGCCGCGCTCGGCTTCACCAACAAGGAAACCGCGCGCCGGATCGACGTCGGCGTGAAATCCGTCGAGACTTACAAGGCACGCGGCCTTGACAAGCTCGGCCTGAAGACGCGCGCCGAGCTCGTGCGCTTTGCGTCGGCGCAAGGATGGCTTGCGGACCTTTGAGCGTGTTGGCGGCGCCGGTCTTATCAAATCGTTAACGTGTCAGGCAAAATCCGACAGGCGGATCGCGCCATCCGCCGCGACGCCCGCGCGCGAATGCGGTTATCTGGCCGCGGCGGCATCAAGCATCGTGCCGCATTCGGGGTTGGGGGATGGAACCGATGGCGATTTCCGGCAACTTGATGTTTCGCTGCCCGGTGACTGGGCGTGAGATCAATAGCGGATTTAACACAGATCAGGATGGCTTGCGGGGCATTCCGCCGATGCAAAGCATGCACGTGCGCTGTCCGGCGTGCTGGAAGCTGCACGATTTAAAATTTTCCGCCGGCTGGATTCTGCCGAATGCCGCAAGCGTGGGGAAGCGTGTCATTGCCGGTTAATGACGCGCGATGATGCATGAATTGCCGTGGCTACGTCCGAATGTTGGGAGTGCGATAATGGGCGTGTTGATGATCAAGTGCCCAAACCGGGGCAAGGAATTCTCGACGGGGATCGAGGTAGCGCCGGAGAATGTGCGTAAATTGCCGTTTGTGCGCACCTATACGCAATGTCCGCATTGCGGCTGCATCCATGCCTGGATGGTCGACGACGCGCGGCTTGTGGAGCGTGCGTCCGAAGCAGAATCCCTGCACGAAGCCTAGCGGCTGCTTCAATAAATAATTGAACGTCGTCGCGTGCGCCGTGGCTTCGCGTTCGCGCGGCGCCAAGCTAATGCTTACGGGCGTCGACGCGGTAACCCACGATGACGGTATCGCCCAGCGCCTTGCAGGCTTCCAGCCGGTGCAGGCCTTCCACCAGCACGAAGCGCTCGCCGTCCGGCCGCACCATGATCGGGGTCTGCTGGCCGTCCTCGAGCATGCTGGCGGCGATCGCATCCACACGCTTTTGATCGAGCGTCAAGCGGCGCTTCGCCGGCACGTAGATTTTGTCGATCGGGAAAGTCTCGCGTTTCATCATGGCGGGGGAATATTAGCATGTAAGCCATTGATGTGCGCGATGGTGGAGATTCAGTCACCCTGGTCGAGACAATCAATGTCCGCTTATGATCTTAAAAAGTCATTCCAATCGACATCGGTCCCTTGCTCCTGATCAACCGTCAGACAACATGGCGCAGCCCAAAATTGTCATGCATTGCGCAGGTGCTAGGGTGACCGTCCTGATGATTCCGCGGAGCCTTTGATGTTCGTCCTGCAACGCCTTCTACGGCGCTTTGTCGAAAAGGGCCGCCTGACTGTCGTGGCGCACGATGGCAAGGTGTATGTTTTTGGCGGTGTCATTG
>JACQTM010000399.1 GCA_016210825.1 Hyphomicrobiales bacterium | reverse complement strand
CGGCCGCCGTGCTCCGGAGGCTCTTCGTCCCAGGTGGTGATGACGCCGCCGGCGCCCCGGATGATCGGAATGAGCGCCATGACGTCGTGGATCTTGAGCTCGGTCTCGATGACGAGATCGACGTGGCCTGCGGCGAGCATGCAATAGGCGTAACAATCTCCACCGTAGCGCGACAGCCGTACCGCATCCTCCACGCGCGCGAAGGCGGCGCGGTCTGTCTTTTTCATGAGACGCGGGCTCGTGGTGAACAGCACCGCCTCGCGCAAATCCGCGCAGGGACGCACACGTAACGCGCGTTCGCCGGCGGGTCCCCGGTAGCGCGCCGAGCCGCCGTCGCCGGTGAAGCGCTCGCCTGTGAATGGCTGGTGCATCATGCCGTATACCGGCTTTCCCGACCGGGCGAGCGCGATCAGCGTGCCCCAGGCCGGCATGCCGGCGATGAAGGATTTGGTGCCGTCGATCGGATCGAGCACCCAGACATATTCGGCGTCGGCGCGTTCCTTGCCGAGTTCCTCGCCAACGATGCCGTGGCCAGGGAAGTTACGCCGTATCAGCGCACACATCGCCGTCTCGGCAGCGCGATCGGCCGCTGTTACCGGATCGAAGGCACCGGCGACGCCCTTGTTCTCGATGCTCAGCGAGGTACGAAAGAAGGGCAGGATGGCCTCGCCCGATACGGTCGCGAGCTGGTCCACGAAAGCCGCGAAATCAATCGCTGTCATGCGTGCCGCCATCCAGCTGCGACTAAGGCAGATGGCGGATTCGCATGGCGGGCATCCAGGCTCGTATCTTGCGGGTATGGCCTCGCCATGCGACGAGAGCCTCCATTCAAGAGGCTGCCGGGGAAGATCATGTCGCCGCCAATCCCGAGCGCGTCATTTCCCGTTATTCCCTGGGGCGCCACCGTTTCGCTCGTCGGCACCCTTGGCGCCGTCTATATCCTAAGCCAGTTCCTGCGCAATTCGGTCGGCGTGATCGCGCCGAACCTGGCCGAGGAACTCGGTCTGGCAGCCTCCGAGATCGGCCTGCTTTCCAGTGTCTTCTTTTTCGCGTTCGCCGGCTCGCAGCTGCCGCTTGGGGTCGCTCTCGACCGCTGGGGACCGAAGCTCGCAATGCTCGTTTGCTCGGCGGTCGCCATCGCCGGGACAATCCTGTTCGCGCTGGCGACGGCGCCCGCGAGCCTGATTGCCGCGCGCATCCTGATGGGCGTCGGCTCGTGCTGCTTCCTGATGGCGCCATTGGCGCTCTACGCGCGGCGCTATCCGCCCGAGCGTTTTGCGTCGCTGACCGGAATCCAGCTCGGCGTCGGCACCATCGGGACATTGCTGGCGACGGCGCCGCTGGCTTTTTCGGCTGCGATGATCGGCTGGCGGATGACATTCATGGGCGTCGCCGGCCTCATGCTGATCGCGGCTGCGCTGATTGCGTTGGTCGTGCGCGAAGAGCCACTACACGCGCATGCGACAGCGCCACGGGAGACACTACGCGCGAGCATCGCGGGCTACTTTACATTGTTGCGGATGCCCTCGGTCGCCCGGCTATTTCTGATGCAGCTCGTCGGCTATTCGAGCTTCCTGCTCGTGGTGGGTTTGTGGGGCGGGCCATACCTCACGCATATCTACGGTCTCGATCTTATCGCACGCGGCGACATGCTGTTCATCGCGGCGATCGCGCAGGTCGTCGGATTGATTCTGTGGGGGAATGCGATGCGGATGTTCGGAGGCCACAAACTTCCGGTCGTAATCGGTGCGCTGGCGACGGCAGGGGCGCTCGCCGCCGTTACGCTCTTCGGTATCCTGCCGCGCATCGGGTTGATTATCTGGTTGATCACGGTCGGCGGAGCTTCGGCTTCCGTTGTCGTGCTAATCGCCCACGGTAAAGCACTTTTCCCGCCGCATCTTGTCGGGCGTGGCCTCACGCTGATGAACGTGGGGACGATGGGCGGCGTGTTTCTCACCCAGACGCTGAGCGGCGCATTGATCGACTTATTCCCGGTACAGGACGGCGCCTACGCGCTCGATGCCTATCGTCTGGTGTTTGGGCTGCAAGCTGCTTTCATCCTGATCGCTTGTATTTTCTATCTCGGTGCCCGCGATCCCCACGGCGAGGTTGGCCGGGCCTGAAAATTGGCGAGGCTATACTTTCGGCCCTATGGCATCGATCCTATTGCGTTTTGTGCGGCGCGATGACATATTGCTGCAGCGCGGCAATGTGCTTACGCATGTACCCGCCGCCCTCCTTGGGCGTTTCCTCCCTAGACTTGGGCCGCTTGCATCCGCAAGCGGCCCTTTTTCTTTGGGTTTTTAGCGTCTTTTTGGATTTTACCACCAGACTCGCTTAAAAGCGGTTGGAACCTTGCAAGCCGGTCAAGTTGAGTTCCGCAGGTCCGTTCCCGCCGGTTTATTGCCATGCAGCAAATTCATTGCTGGCATGCGATGCGGCTCTCCGCCTCGGGTCATTCCGCTGCCGAGCGGTAGGGCCGCAATTCTTCGAGCGGGATCGCAGCGAGCGCGTCAGCAAGCGCCTCCAGATCGGACGCGAGGCGAGCGAAGCTAGCGCGTCGCTCGTAGCGCTTCTCGTCCATGTAGAGCGCGCGGTTGATTTCGAGTTGGATCGCGTGCAACCCCGCGGCTGGATTGCCGTAATGCTCGGTGATGAAGCCGCCGGCATAGGGCTTGTTGCGGCTGACCTTGTACCCCATTCCACGCAACGTCGTCTCGATGACTTCGGAGACAGCAACGACACAACTCGTCCCATAGCGATCGCCGAGCACGATATCGGCGCGCGGACGGTCGTCCTTCGGTCCGGTCGCTGAGGGCATGGAATGACAGTCGATCAGCAGGGCCGTACCGAAGTCGCGGTGCATGCGCGTGAACAGCCGGCGCAGCGCACGATGATACGGTTTGTACAAGCTGTCGATGCGCCGTAACGCATCGTCCACGGAGATGCGCTGATCGTAGATTTCCTGCGCGTCGCCGATCACACGTGCGACGGTGCCGAGGCCGCCGGCGACACGCATCGAGCGCGTATTGGCGAAAGACGGCAGCCTTCCATCGAACATGCGCGGGTCGAGTTCGTAAGGCTCGCGGTTGACGTCGACATAGCAACGCGGAAAGTGCGCGCGCATGAGTGGATAGCCGCGCGCGACGACGCCCACCACCAGTTCGTCGACGAAGGACTCCTCGGAGCGCCGCAACGTTGCCAGATCGAGCCGCGAAACGTTGAGGAATTCGCTTGGATAGACACCGCCGCTGTGCGGCGAATTGAACAGCACCGCGCCGCGCCATTCGGCGGGCTCGAGGATTTCGAAGGCGGGGTCGAGTTCGTCCTTGGATCTGGTCATCGTGTCTGGCCGGATGCGGGCGGTCTTGCCTCTGCGCGGCGATATCTTCTTGTCGTCCTTTTATGGCTTGTTATCGCTTGGATTGTCCATCCGGCGGATGGGACCGAGGTTTTCACCGCTTTTTTACCTCCGTCCTGGCTAATGGGGTGGGGTATCCTCGAACGGCAATGCATTGCCAAAAACCGGTCCGCCTGATGTAGGCTAAGGGGCCTGCATGGGACCGGCTGGCGCGTAACCGGGCGTTAGCGTGGAGCGGCTTAGAGTGGCGTCGATGACCAGCGAAATGCCGAAGATTCTTCTCGCCGAAGACGATACCGACATGCGGCGCTTCCTGGTCAAGGCGCTGCAGAATGCCGGTTATGACGTGGTTTCTTACGACAATGGCCTCTCCGCCTATCAGCGGCTACGCGAGGAGCCCTTTGAACTGCTGCTCACCGATATTGTGATGCCGGAAATGGACGGCATCGAGCTGGCGCGACGGGCATCCGAGCTCGACCCCGACATCAAGATCATGTTCATCACCGGCTTTGCCGCCGTCGCCCTGAACGCGGATTCGACGGCGCCCAAGCACGCCAAAGTACTCTCCAAGCCGATCCATCTGCGCGATCTGGTCAACGAAGTGCAGAAGCTGCTGGCGGCGTAAGCTCTTGGCCGCAGGCCCGGTTGCCTCGATCACGGCGAGCCGGTAAAAACGGACGACCTCCAAAGACGGGACGGGCGCGTAGCTCAGCGGAAGAGCACTACCTTGACATGGTAGGGGTCACAGGTTCGATCCCTGTCGCGCCCACCATCCTTTAGTCTAGGCGGTTCATGTCGCAAAAGTGACGTGGCCGATTGGGCCCAAAGCGCCCGTGCGCCTTGTGGATTCGCGGCTATTGTGCGATTTTTCCGCGTCCGATCTATGGGGGAATCCAATCATGGTTTTGAAAGTGATCGCCAAGTGCGTGTTGGCTGCGGCTGTCGTGTCGTTCGCAATCGTCGGCTCGATGACGACATCCCTCGCCGCGAAGAAGAAGAAAGCGGCGGCGCCTGCCGCATGCGTCACGGGCACCTGGAAGGCCGCGAACTGCGCCAATGGCTGGTGCACGGTTAGCTGGTGCGGCGT
>JACQTM010000394.1 GCA_016210825.1 Hyphomicrobiales bacterium | reverse complement strand
TCAACCTGCGCGAATAGCACCAGCTGCTGGGTGAATTGGTTGGTATCGAGCGGATCGAGGGGATTCTGATTCCTCAATTGCGTCGTCAGCAATTGCAGGAAGGTCTGGAAGTTTCCCGCAATCGTGTTGCGATTGACACCCGTGATAGACGACGAAGCGTTCGCGTTCGCACTCGTGATCGCGGAGGTCACCGAGCTCGTGGTTGCGGGGATGATGCTGGTCGTCGGCATGGTGCGGCCTCCTAAACGCGGATATCGACGCCGCCGCCGAGGCCGCCGAAATTACGATAGCCGCGCGTCGCGGTTTCAATCGGGGCATCCTCATCGGCAACAATGATGCGTGCACCACGCCCGTCCGACGCGTCGTCGCGTTGGGAATAGGCCTGATCGCGCAATGAGAATTGCAGGCCATTGTCGCTGGTCTTCAACCCCGCGTCTTGCAAAGCGCGTTCGAGCTGCGTCGCATCGCGGCGGAGAAGGTCGAGCGTCTCGGCGCGTTCGACCAAAAGGCGCGAGGTGACGTTACCGCCGCGATCGACGTCGAGGCGCACATCGATACGGCCGAGCTCCGGTGGATCGAGCCGGATTTCGAAGCGATTGACGCCGTTACGCGCCTGCGCGGCGATTTCCACCGCGATGCCTTGAAACGGCACGCCTTGAGCGTGATCGAGGGCGGCGGGCGCAGCAACGAACGCGGCATGGGCATTGGCCGCCCGCGTTACCGCGTGCAGCCCGGATGTCGCGGCGGCGAGCCCCTGCACTGGATCGATCGTTGGCCGGGCGGCGGACGTGGTGTCGTTGCCGGGCGACGGCCGGTCCGGTGCTGGAACACGCGTGGCATCTTGCGCGGGCTTGGTCTCGCCGGCCGTTGCGTCCTCGTCGTCATTTGCTTGTGGCTGCGCGCTTTCGAGTACCTCGTCAGTGGGCGTAGCCGAATCGCGCGCGGTATCGCGTACGTGCGCGTGCGCTGCGGCTTGCGGGTGCGCGCGGGCGGAATTTTCCACGGTGGCTGTTTTGGTTTTACGATCCACACCGGGATTGGCGAACTTAGTGTGTTCCGGTGCGTCATCTTCCGCGGCAGCTTGCACATTGTCTCCCACCGCGCCGGCTCGCGCGCTGGCTTCTGCGGCGAGAGCGGGCGCATCGGTAGATTGTGCATTAATTTCGGCGGAAGCGGTGCCATCGGCATGCGTTGCCGCGGCAGGGATCGCAGTATCAATTGCCGTCGCGGCGATGATTTCCTGCGCAGCCGCTTGGTCGGTAGCTTGTTCATTGTCGTCCGGAGTAATTTCGATAGTCGTATCGACAGCAACAACAACCGCTGCCGGCTCGGCCGTGGACAAATCGGTTTGCGTAACGATTTCGTTCGGATCGGCCGATACCGCCGCTGTGGCATCGAGGCTCGTACTGATTTTGATGCTTTCGGTATCCGGCGCGGAATCCGCATCGGAGCGGGCGGTATCCTTGGTGTCGGCCGCCGCTTCGGTCTCGTTGCGTTTGCGGTCGCTGACGCGGTCGGTCGTATTCCGGTCCGCCGCGGACTTCGACTTGTCGTCGGTGCTCCTGGCACCGACGCGATCGTCCCGCTCCGCCTTCGGCTTGGTCTCGGCACGCGCCGTTTTACTCAGGTTTTCCGGTGGCTCGCGCCGGTCATAACGCGTGGATGGCGGCGCCTTGGCGGTCGTGTCGGCATCGAGGAAAAGGGCAAACGGACTTGCGTTTGCTTCGCCCTGCGCGGAAGCCTGGGGGGTGGGAGATTTATGCTGGAAGAGCTTTACGGCAAGGAGTTTCAATTCGGACGCGACGCTCGGCACGGAACACCTCGATGGTCTGGAATGGGCCCGGCCATTGGCTTGCAATCGGCACGCCACAGCGATGGAATAAAAAGTGCAATGTTTTCAATAATTTGATAGTTTACCGGAGGACGATTGCCGAGTGCCGAAGCGACCGGGCGGCAAGAATTGCCGGATCGGCCGTGCATTGTGACTACGCCGTGCACATCTATAGTAAAACTGGGTCGCGATGATCGGATCGATCGCCCCGGAGCATGGCAGCAGCCGAGAAAGCCGATGCAGAACAGTCTCGACGTCGAAGGCAGACCGGAGGCAACGCGCGTCGTCGTCGCGATGTCGGGTGGCGTCGATTCGTCGGTGACCGCGGCCCTGCTCAAGGCCGAGGGCTACGACGTTGTGGGCGTTACCCTGCAACTCTACGATCACGGCGAGGCGATGCATCGCAAGGGCGCCTGTTGTGCGGGCCGCGATATTCACGACGCAAGAGCGGTGGCCGACCGCATTGACATTCCGCATTACGTCCTCGACTACGAAAGCCGTTTCAAGGAAGCGGTGATCGATCGTTTCGCGGAGAGCTATGTTGCGGGCGAGACGCCGGTGCCGTGCGTGGATTGCAACGTCGCGATCAAATTCCACGATCTGCTCGCGACCGCGCGCGAGCTTGGTGCCAAAGTGCTTGCGACCGGCCATTACGTGGCATCGCGGCGCATGCCCGATGGTTCCCACGCGCTTTTTCGTGCCCGCGAGGCCGAGCGCGATCAGAGTTATTTCCTCTTTGCCACGACGCACGCGCAGCTCGATCTGTTACGTTTCCCGCTCGGTGAGCGCGCCAAGGCGGAAACGCGCGAGTTGGCGCGCCGTTTCGGGCTGGCGGTCGCCGACAAGCACGACAGCCAGGACATCTGCTTCGTGCCGTCTGGCCGCTACACCGACGTGATCGAGCGCTTGCATCCCGGCGCGGCCAACGCGGGCGACATCGTCGATCTTTCCGGCAACGTGCTCGGCCGTCACGAGGGCATCATCCATTTCACCGTCGGCCAGCGCCGCGGCCTCGGCATTGCCGCAGGATCGCCGCTATATGTGGTGCGGCTCGACGCGGCGAACCGGCGTGTCGTGGTCGGCCCGCGCGAAGCTCTGCGCACGCGCCGCATCCGGCTGCGCGACGTCAATTGGATCGGCGACGGCAGTATTGATCAGGCGCTCGCCGGCGGCGGACGCGAAGTCTTTGTGAAAGTGCGTTCGACGCGTCCGCCCGCGCCGGCCTGGTTGCGCAAGGCGGGCGGCCAATACGAAGTCGAATTAACCGACGGCGAAGACGGCGTCTCTCCCGGCCAAGCCTGCGTTTTCTACGACGCGGCCGAAGGTCAGGCGCGCGTTCTTGGCGGCGGCTTTATCAAGAGCGCCGCGGCGGCGATGGATAACGTCCCGGTGCATGGCCGCGAACGTCCGGTACAAGCCGTGCGTGGATGAGTTCGTGAATTAGGACGGCGCCGGGCATGGGGGACGAACTCGACAAGGCAACGATCACCAAGGCCTACGCGCGCTGGGCCCCGGTGTATGACCTCGTATTCGGCGCGGTTTTCGAGCGCGGGCGCATCGCCGCGACGGCCGCGGCGGAGCGTATCGGCGGGTCGATCCTCGAAGTTGGCGTCGGCACCGGAATTTCGCTGCCCGATTATTCAAATGCCAGTCGCCTCGTCGGCGTCGATATTTCCGAGCCGATGCTGCGCAAGGCACAAGAGCGCGTGGCGGAAAAGCGCCTAACCAACGTTCACGGCCTTGCCGTGATGGACGCCGCTAAGCTTGCCTTTGCCGACAATTGCTTCGACGTGGTCGTGGCACAATATGTCATCACCGCCGTGCCCGACCCGGAGGGCACGCTCGATGAATTCTCACGCGTGCTAAAGCCCGGCGGCGAGATCGTGCTTGTCAATCATATTGGCGCGGAAACGGGGCTTCGCCGCGCCTTCGAGATGTGGTTTGCGCCGGTCGCGCGCCGGCTCGGCTGGCGGCCGGAATTTCCCTGGGGACGTCTCCGGAAATGGGCCGCACGCCAGCAGGACGTAGCATTGATCGAGCGGCGGCCGATGCCGCCACTCGGGCATTTTTCTCTGATCCGCTATGGCAAGATAGCGCCAGAGACGGCGCGCGGCGGGATACGCACTGGCGTTGGCAAGCCGGGCTGACGCCGTCCGACCACCCCATTGCGCCGGGCGCCCGCTTGCTTGACAGCATTTCCGGGCGCTCCCTATATCCTACCTATTCCCGCATCTGGATGGCGGAGTAGCTCAGGTGGTTAGAGCAGCGGAATCATAATCCGTGTGTCGGCGGTTCGAATCCGTCCTCCGCTACCAGACTTTACGGGATTAGCTGAATTATCGGATGTCTGCTTCATCCATGCAGACCGGCGCGGCGATCGTCATCGACTTGAATAGTCCCGGCGGCAGCCTATCGCCGCACGGGCTGATCCTGTTCGACGGCGTCTGTGTGCTGTGTTCGTGGGGCTGCCGTTTCGTGAATAAACGCGATCGCCGCCGCTATTTTCGCTTCGTTCCGATCCAGCTCGAAGAGGGGCGTACACACGCCCTGCAGCTTGGCATCGACCCCGATCAGCCGGATTCGTTCGCGTTCATCGCGAACGGCAGAGGCTTCATAAAATCCGACGCCGTGTTGCGGATTGCGCGCGAATTGCCGTACTGGGGCTGGACATCGGCATTCCTCCTCATTCCGCGCCCATTGCGCGATACGGTCTATGACATCGTCGCACGCAATCGTTACCGCTGGTTTGGCCGTCGCGATGATTGCATGCTGCCGGCGGCGGATCGTTCCTGGCCGTCAGTGATCCCATAAAATTTCCTGAAGGATCTCTTCGACCGAGCGTGGCGAAATGCCAAATTCGCCAAATCCCACCGCTTCAGGGGAAACTACGTTGTCAATTTGCATGAGCTCAACCTGATTTCGCGTGATCGGCGGGTGCGGGATTATTTCCGCGATCAAGGCGAGCGCGTGCCATGCCGCGAACGGCACCGGAACAAGAAATGGTTCCAGATGGTCGGCGCGTGCGATGGTTCGGAGAAGCTGCTCATAAGTGTAGACTTGCGGGCCACCGCACTCGATCGTGACCGCGGACATTGTTGCTCGTTGCAATGCGCGTACGATTGCCTCGGCGACGTCGTCCACGAAGGCGGGCTGTAGTTTCGTCAGGCCGCGGCCGAACATTGGATAGGCCGGCAGCCGACGGAGGAGTTGGAGGATGGTTGTGAAAAATGCGTCGTCCGGTCCGAACATGACGGACGGACGCAAGAGCAATGCGCCGGGAAAGGCGGCGCGGACGGCTATTTCGCCTTCGCCGCGCTTTCGGACATATGATGATGGCGATGCGGCATCCGCGCCGATTCCGGAAACATGAGCGAACCGTTCGACACCGGCTCGACGTGCAAGCGCAGCGACCCGCTGCGCCGCTTCGACATGCACGGAGTGAAATGTCTGGCGTCCATGTTCGACATAAAGACTGACGGCGTTGACGGCAGCATAAGCGCCAGTCATTGCATTGGCGATCGACCGATCGTCGTGAATATCGGCCCTGATCGCATGAAGGCGTGGATCATGGGCGTCAAACAGTTTGCGGCTTCGCTCGGGATGCCGTGACGCAACGCGAACCGAAAAGCTCGATTTTAGGAGATGCCAAACGACACGGCGGCCGAGAAACCCGGTCCCGCCAAAAACAGTGACGATGCGATCGTTGGTGGCCGTCACAGCTTAATTGTAACAGTACGTCTCACCACTGTCGCGGCATGCGCCGCCTGCGGCGTGTCCGGGATGATGGTATGAGTTCCTCAAGCAACAACTTCCACGCCGCCCTTTCACGCGACCGTGTAAAGTAATGTGCACGCCGTGCTACGGCACGACGCAATGCCGAAAGGAAATCCCGATCGGTCTCGGCCCGCTGCAACAAGCGTGTAAGCGCCTTGGTATCCCCGACGGGAAAATAGCCGGGATAATCGCTGCCAAGCAGTCCGACCGATCCATCGATCCGTGATGCGAGCACAGGGACATTGGCGGCGACCGCTTCAGAGATCACATTGGCGCCGCCCTCGCTCTGCGAGGACAAGACAAGCGCTTGCGCGCGGCCGAGCAAGCGGCGCACCTCGGCACCCGGCCGTTCGCCGTGCCAGACATAGCGCGGATTGGCTTTCATCTCTGCCCTTGCCGCATTGGCCCATCGCTGCGTCTCGGCGCCGCCAAGGTGAATGACGCGGATGCGCGAATCCCGAGGCAAATGGCGCGCCGCCTTCGCCGCGCGCAGCGGGTCCTTGACCTGACGCAATTGCCCAATCACGGCGATGTCGATGGCGCGATTTCGTGTTTTGGCGCGGCGCGAAATTGGCGGCGCCGATTGATGGATGACGCGAAATTTCGAACGATAGCGTTTCGGCAGGCGTTGTCGCGCCAGTTCCTGTAGTCCGACTAGGCGATCCGCGAATGCGAGCGAACGCAAGGTTCGCACGGAATCGTGATCAATATAATGGTAGATGTCAGTGCCGGTCAGCGCGACGATCAATGGCCGCTGTGGATAAGCTCTACGAAAGTCGCGGATGGCATCCGCACTGCGCCACGCATGCAACGCGATCATCAAGTCCGCTTGTTCGCCGCGATAGTCCATAGCGATGTGGACGCGATGACCAAGCTCGCGCAACAGGCGCCCCCAGCGGACCGCCGTGGTTCGGTTGCCGGATCGTGACGATGCGCGGGCGGGCGTGATAAGAATGATATTCATGAACGATATAGCAACGCACCGGCCGACGAGTGGCGCCACCGCGGAGGAATTGGCCGTCCAGCTCGGCGACGTGCGCTCGCGCAGCCGCCGCCTCACCGAAGACCTGTCAACGGATCAGTTGATGGGGCCGATGCTGCCGATCGTCAACCCCATTCTATGGGAGATCGGGCATGTCGGCTGGTTTCATGAATTTTGGACCCTGCGGCACGTTCACCGCAATGCGCCGCTGATCGAGCGCGCCGACCTGTTGTGGAATTCGAGCACAGTACCCCATGCGACGCGCTGGGATCTGGACTTGCCAGATCGCGAATCAATTTTCGCATTCCTGTCGGACGTGCTCGATAGACAGCGCGATCGATTGAGCGGCATTGTCGAAACCCCGGCGCGTTATTTCTACGAGCTGTCCATTCGTCACGAGGATATGCATGTCGAGGCGTTGGCCTACACGCGGCAAACGCACGGTTACGCGCAGCCGCAGGACCTCGGCGGCGCATTCATTCGCGATGACGGGGCGTTCCCGGGCGATGCCGAAGTGCCAGGTGGATCGTGGCGGCTCGGCTCGACTCCCGCGGATGGTTTTGTCTTCGACAATGAAAAATGGGCGCACGACATTGAGGTGGCGGCGTTTCGGATTGCCAAGGCGCCAGTCACGAATGCCGAATTTGCCGCCTTCGTCGATGACGAAGGTTATCAGCGTCGCGAGTTCTGGAGTGACGATGGCTGGGCTTGGCGCGAGCGCGAAGGCGCGGAAAGACCAAAATACTGGCTGCCCAAACGCGAGATGATCTGGATGTGGCGCCGCTATGACCGCGTCGAGGTGCTTTCGCCACACGCGCCGGTCGTGTTTGTCAATTGGTACGAGGCCGACGCCTGGTGCCGTTGGGCAAAGCGACGCCTGCCAACCGAAGCGGAATGGGAAGTGGCGGCCATCGGCGAGGCGGCGAACGGCGGAACGCGCCTTGCCGCGAAGAAACGCCGTTGGCCATGGGGGGACGAAGCGCCGCGACGTGCGCACGCGAATCTCGATTTCACCGTCGATGGGCCGCTCGATGTCGCCTCGTGTTCGGCCGGCGACAGCGCCTTCGGATGCCGGCAGATGATCGGCAACGTGTGGGAATGGACCGCCTCCGATTTCGTTCCATTCCCGGGTTTTAGCCGCGACCCATACGAAGACTATTCGGAACCATGGTTTAATTCACGAAAAGTGCTGCGCGGCGGTTCCTGGGCCACGAGTACGCGCATCGGGCGTCCGAGCTATCGGAACTTTTTCACACCCGAGCGGAATGACGTGATTGCCGGGTTCCGCACCTGCGTGCCGTGATCGCACGTGCGTGAGCGACAAGATATTCACGCTGAAGCAATATGCCGGATTTGGCCTGTATTTGATTTGCCTCAAATTCGCCGCCGTCATTAATTGAGTATTGTCTTTTAGAATTCATTTCGACCGGGCAACGGGCCATTTGCGCGGCGGCCTTGAAGGTTGGAACATATTATCTGGTTGTCTGTGCGATAGGCTGCGCCAAGGGAAGCCGCAATGACAACGATCACGATGACGATGCCGACACTGTCGATCTCGCCGGAGAAGGTTTGCTTCATCATCGTCAAGGCTCGCGAGTTCGACGTCAAGGATGTCGTGACCGATCCCGATTCCGGTTCAAATGCGATCGATGACGGCATGTTGTCGGTCCTGGAAGATCATGGCGACGATCCGGTATTTCAGGAGCTTCGATCGTTTATTGGCGCACTGAGCGAGGACGAGCAGATTGATCTCGTCACCCTGGTCTGGTTGGGCCGTGGCGACGGAACCATCGAGGAATGGAACAATTTGCGGGAAGAGGCCGCCCGACTGCATAACAAGCGCACAGCCGCCTACCTTCTTGCCAAGCCCATGCTCGCCGATCATCTCGAGGAGGGGCTCATTCAGATCGGTTGCTCCTGCGCGGAATATGAGATGGGGCGGCTGTGAGACCGTTCGTTCGGTTCCACGCCGCCGATCAGGCGTAACTGCGGGTTTTCACCGCCGAGCAAAATCAGGACTTTACTGCCGTTTACGCTATTTATGCGCCGCCACAATTCGTCCGTCATCAAGACAAGACGGGAGCGCATCCGCGTGTTAAGCTTTTTCGACAAGCTTCACGCATTCAGGCCGGGTCCATGGTGTAAGGCTCCGGACCGTAGAGGGAGAACAACAATGCGTCTTGTTGCGGCGATTACCTTGGCAATGTCGGTGTCTCTTGCGGCGATGTTCGTCGCGCAGGCGCAGGACAAGGCTTCCACCTCCGGCGCGGCCCCTGCGGGCGCGGCGACGTCGGCCAAGAAGTGCACCAATCCCGATGCAATCGGCTTGGCGCGCACCGTGCAGATCGACACCACAGGTGGGCCCGGCTTCGGCTTCGAGCATTTCAAGGCCTACGACTTCCTGCGTAACAATGAAGTGGTTCTGACCTTCGACGACGGCCCTTGGCCTGGCAATACGCAATCCGTACTCGCCGCGCTCGCCGAGCAATGCGTGAAGGCGACCTTCTTTCCCATTGGTAAACACGCCATGTGGTATCCGAACATCCTCAAGGAGGTCGCTGCGGCCGGCCATACCATCGGCTCGCATACCTGGTCGCACGTGGATCTGTCGCGCAAGAAGACGACCGAGGAATCCATCGACGAGATCGAGAAGGGCTTCAGTGCCGTGCATTCGGCGGTCGGCGCCGACACCGCGCCGCTGTTCCGCTTTCCGGCGCTCAAGCATCCGCCCGAGCTCGTGGAGTATCTCGGCAAGCGCAATGTCGGCATCTTCTCCACCGACATGGACTCTTTCGATTTCAAGATGCGCAAGCCCGAGCAGGTCATCGCCTCGGTTCTCGCCAAGCTGAAGAAGCACGGCAAGGGCATCGTGCTGAT
The DNA here is from genome assembly GCA_016210825.1 of Hyphomicrobiales bacterium. Classification (GTDB taxonomy): domain Bacteria; phylum Pseudomonadota; class Alphaproteobacteria; order Rhizobiales; family Xanthobacteraceae; genus JACQTM01. The sequence goes on along the minus strand of JACQTM010000394.1, from coordinate 4,292 downwards.
GCACGACTTCCAGTCGCACACCTCGCAGGCGGTACCGGAGCTGCTCAAGCAGCTCAAGGCCAACGGCTACAAGATCGTCCACGTGACGACAAAGGATCAGGTCAAGACCGAAGCCAAATACGACGAGGCAATCCTCAAGGAATTTGGCGGCAACACGATTGGCGCCCGCCCGGTATCGAGCGTCGTACGCACCGTTGAGGAGGCAAAATAGCGCGTATCTAGCGCTCCTCGAGAACCAAGAACCGCCCCGTATGAAAAGATACGGGGCGGTTTTGCATTGGCGCGAGATGATCAACGCCGCAGACGATCAATCAATTCCGCCGTCGGCCAGGAATCCGCGGGTAACCCAAGACGCATCTGTGCCTGCTTGATCGCCGCGCGTGTTTCCGTGCCAGCCTTGCCATCAACCTTTCCAGGCTTGAGGCCGCGCGCGGCGAGCAGCCGTTGCAATTCGAAAACCTGCTGCGCGGTGAGGCTTGCCGGCGCGTTGCCGCGTTGCACCGGCGGCGCACCGGCGATGCGCGTTGCGAGATACGCGACGGTAGTCGAATAGACCAGCGACTGGTTCCATTCCAGGAAGACATTGAAATTGCGGTAAGCGAGAAACGCCGGACCGTTGCGCCCCATCGGCAACAGCAGCGAAGCGGACAAGCCGTCGGCTGGCAGCGGCCGACCGTCGCGCAGCGTGACGCCGTGGCGTGCCCACTGCGAACGTGGATGCTCGATGGCAAGGTCCGCCTGATCCCAGGGTAGGTTGGCAGGTACGCGCACTTCCTCGAGCCACGGCTCGCCGCGCCGCCAGCCGAGCTGAGCGAGAAAATTGCCGGCCGAGGCGAGCGCATCGGGCGCGCTGCGCAACAGATCGCGCCGCCCATCGCCGTCGTAGTCGACCGCGTATTTCACATAGGTTGAGGGCATGAATTGCATCTGGCCGAGTTCGCCCGCCCAGGCGCCGATCATCTGCTGCGCGGACAGATCGCCGCGCTGGATCACGCGCAATGCATCGAGCAATTCGGGGCGGAATTTATCCGGCCGCCGGCAGTCATAGGCAAGCGTCACGAGCGAGCGCAATGTCGGCAGTTTGCCGATATTGGCGCCAAAATCGGTTTCCAATCCCCAGAATGCGACGATCGGTTGCGCTGGCACGCCATACTGGCGTTCGATGCGCGCAAACGTCGCGGCATGCTGCTTAATCAGCGCGTTGCCCTTCTGAATGCGATAAGCCGCGGCCATGCGGTCGGAAAATTGTAGGAAACTCTGAGCGAAGACACCTTGGCCGCGATCCTTGTTGACGATCGACTGATCGAACGCCACCCCGCTCAACGCCGACGCCACGGTCGCGGGCGATACACCTTGCGCAATAGCCTCGCGCTTGAAGTCCTCAAGCCAGCGATCAAAGCTTATGTTGCCCCGGCAGGGAGCGGCGTGTGCGATGGACGAAACGCCCGCTAGCAGGGTTACTGCAAAGGCTGCCACCAATCGCATCTGTTGCATGCTTGACGTCCGCTCGTCGATCCCGCGAACGTCACTCTGCCATTCGATCACGTCCGGTCAAGGCCTGCCGCCAGCCGGGAGCCGCTATTCGTCGCAAGACCGCGATTCGTTCGGAGCCCCAGTGCAGATTAAAGCGCGTGCCATCGGCTCCGGCCGCTCGATGAGAACCGGTTGCTCATTGCGGACGGTTTCCGTTTCCGAGGCGACGCCAGTGGTTTCGATCGCCATTGCGCGCCGTGCCGCGAGCTCATAGTTCGTCGGCGGAGCGGACAGGTTCGGTGCGTCTGTATTCTCGGTCTGCGCACCACCAACGGCTGGATAAATTAGGAGTGCGGTTAGGAACGAAAGTCCAAGGAAAGCGTTGCGCATGATCGGCCTCCACGAGTGAAGCACTAGAAGATACGTGTGACGCGGCAACAAGTTCCCTATCCCGGCCGCGATAATTCGCGCAGGGACATGTTGTTTTCCCGTTGTGCTATCCCTGTGGAATTGCCGCAAAATCGCCGCCAATTTGAGCCGGTCACGCGGGAACCTGCGCCAAACCCAGGAAATCAGGGGATAGAATGAAATGCGCTGCATTGTCGTGATCTGGTATGGGTCATGCGTAGCGTCTAGCTCCGCGCTCGATCACGTGCCTCTGACATTTTCGCGACTGCGGCAGTTATTTCATTGGCTTGTCGTCTCGAACGGTGAGACAATGGAACTGTAGCGAGCCCCATTTATTGTTTAATTGCCGCGCAAACCCGAAAATCCCCCTCGTCGGAGATGATGATGCCGCGATCCGCAGCGTCCCTGCTTAAGCGGGACGATAAAGCGAAGCGTTCGGGCCAAAGTGCTGTTGCCATCATCGCCGCCGCGCGCCAATCGCGTGCCGCGGCGCTCCATGCGTTTTATGCCGTGCGCGCCGAGACGGAGGCGCTCGCCGCGCGGCTCACACTGGAAGATCAAGTGGTGCAGTCGATGCCCGATGCCAGTCCGATCAAATGGCACCGGGCGCATGTCACGTGGTTTTTCGAGCAGTTCCTGCTTCACCCGATGGCGAAGGGTTACAAGTCGTTCGATACTCGCTTCGACTTTCTATTTAATTCCTATTACGTCGCTTTGGGCCCGCGTCACGCGCGGCCGCAGCGCGGCCTCGTCACCCGGCCGAACGGCGAGGACATATTGGCTTATCGAGAACACGTAGATTCAGCGGTTGCCGCATTGATCGAGGGTGCTGACGATAAAAAACTTGCCAAGGTACTGCCGGTTGTCGAGATCGGGCTACATCACGAACAGCAGCACCAGGAGTTGATACTCACTGACATTCTCCATGCCTTTGCGCAAAACCCGACCGATCCGATCTACGACGCGGATTGGACCTGGCCGCGGGCGTCCAGCGGAAAATCGGACTTTGCCGAATTAGCCGCCGGCATCCACCCTATCGGCCACGAAGACGGCAGCTTCTGCTTCGACAATGAACTGCCGGTGCATCGCGTATTGCTGCGGCCCGTGCGAATCGCGCGACAGCTCGTCACCAACGGTGAGTGGCTCGCCTTCATGCAAGACGGCGGCTATACGACGCCGTCACTGTGGCTGTCGGACGGCTGGGCGCAGGTCGAAGCCGAAGGCTGGCGGGCGCCGGGACATTGGCGCGACATTGACGGCGAGTGGTCATCCTTCACGCTCGCCGGTACTAAGCCAGTCGAGCGCGTGGTTCCCGTTTGTCACATCAGCTATTACGAAGCCGATGCCTTCGCGCGCTGGTCGGGTAAGTATCTGCCGACGGAAGAAGAATGGGAGGTGGCCGCGCGCGCCGGTCACTTCGCCGATGCTTTCGGCATGGTGTGGCAATGGACACGCAGCGCCTACTCGCCTTATCCGGGCTATCGCGCGGCGCCTGGCGCGCTTGGCGAATATAACGGTAAGTTCATGGTCAACCAGATGGTATTACGAGGCTCCTCATTTGCGACACCGGCAGGTCATGCCCGTTCGAGCTACCGCAACTTCTTCTACCCGCCGGCGCGCTGGCAATTCACGGGCCTGCGCCTTGCGGATTACGCAGACTGACGGCACGCTCGCCGATCGACGAAACAACGGGGCAGACGGACCGACATGGCAACGCCGGCACGACAGGTTTCCGGATTGGACGAGGCCAATATTTCGGCGGCGGCGTTCGCGGCGGATGTGATGGCGGGCCTCGGTGCCGACCCGAAACGTCTACCGCCGAAATATTTCTACGACACCGAAGGTTCGCGGCTGTTCGAACGCATCACGGAGCTGCCGGAATATTATCCGACGCGAACCGAAATCGCGATTCTTGAGGCGCGCGCCGTTGATATTGCCGCACTCATTCCCGATGGTGCGGTCTTGATCGAGTTCGGCGCCGGCTCCTGCCGCAAGACGCGGATCGTCTTCGATGCCGCGCCACAGCTTTCGGCGTTCGTGCCGGTGGATATTTCGGGAGAGTTTCTGCGCCAGCAGTCGGCCGATCTGCGCAAGCTTTATCCAAAACTGCCGATCCATCCGGTCGTGGCCGACATCAGTAAGCCATTCGTGGTTCCGGAGACGGTGGCCAATGCACCGCGCGCCGGCTTCTTTCCGGGCTCGACCATCGGCAATTTCGAGCCATATGAGGCTGCCGCGTTCATGCGCCATGCCGGCAATATTCTCGGGCGCGGCGCGATCTGCATCGTTGGCGTCGATACCGTCAAGGACACGGACATCCTCAACGCCGCCTATAACGACGCCGAGGGTGTGACCGCGCGCTTCAATCTCAACATACTGACGCGCATCAATCGCGAGCTTAAGGGCAATTT
>JACQTM010000398.1 GCA_016210825.1 Hyphomicrobiales bacterium | reverse complement strand
CGCTGCCAGGCGCGCGCGCCGTGTGCGCTGCGTGCAGGTTGCTTTGCTCGTATCGGTTTGCGCGGCACGACGGTCCTGTCAGGTACTCCCTCCCCACTTGCGGGGGAGAGATGGGGAGAGGGGTAGTATTTGAATTCGTGTTCGAGATGCGAAGCACCCCCTCCCTGCGAGCTTCGCTCGCCGACCTCCCCCATAAGAGGGGAGGCGACAAATAATAACGCTGTCATTTATCGCCGAGCCGCGCGCATGCGGCGTGGCGATGACATTTGACCAGATGATCGTTGACCATACCGACCGCCTGCATGAAGGCATAGACGATGGTCGGGCCGACGAACTTAAAGCCGCACGCGGCGAGCTCCTTCGACATCTTTCGCGAGAGCGCCGTTTCCGCCGGCACCTGCGATATCGTGCGGAAATGATTGACCTTGGGTTTGCCGTCGAGAAAGTCCCAAAGAAAATCCGAAAAATGTCCCGTCTCCATGATCGCGAGATAGGCGCGCGCGGAATGCACGGCGCCCTCGATCTTTAAGCGGTTACGCACAATGCCTGCGTCGCGCATCAACGCATTGATCCTCTTCGGCGTGTAACGTGCAATTTTCTGCGGGTCAAAACCGTCAAAGGCGGCGCGAAAATTCTCGCGCTTGCGCAGGATCGTGATCCACGACAATCCGGCTTGAAACCCGTCGAGCACCAGCTTTTCATAAAGCGCGCGGTCGTCGCGCTCAGGAACCCCCCATTCCTTGTCGTGATAGGCGACGTAGAGCGCATCCTGCGCCGGCCACGGGCAGCGATGCAGGCCGTCCGCGTGGACGAGCGGGCTCGCCGTGCGCGTCATGCGTCCGACCTCGCCTCTCCGGGAAACGTAAAGCGCGCCCAGTTCGGCTTGACCGGCGTGATCAGAATTCCGCCGGCGACGAGCTTCTCTCCGGCGGAAAGCGCATCCGCAGCCCGGTCGAGGCGCAGGATGGCAAGGCCGCGTCCGGCTACGGTCGATCCCATGTGGCCTATGGTCTTGTCGCCCGCCATCACCGGTGCGCCGGCATCGGGCGCGAAGCCCTCGAAGATCACCGGCACGACGCGGTTGCGCGCGGATGCGCGATGCTCGACGCGCGAAACCACTTCCTGGCCGACATAACAGCCTTTTTCGAAATCGATGCCATTGAGCTGATCCATGTCGGCTTCGTGCGGAAAAGCGTCGCCATAAATAAAATCGATGCCACCGCGCGGAACGCCGAGCGCGATGCGGTGCGCATCATACGCCGACGCCTCAACCAGCTCAGCGTTGAGATCAGCCGCGGCATCCTTCGCCACGTGAGGCGGTAGGATGATCCGCCAGCCGAGCGCGGGGAGGCGGGGATCGAGATAGGCGAGGCCATATTTACTTTCTCCGTGGCCGTCCCAGATCGCCATGATGCCGAGAGCTTCCGACAAATTCTCGATCTGCACTTTGGCGCGCAATTTGTAGAAATTTAGCTTTTGGCCAAGATCCGGCGCGAGCGCACGCGGGCAATCGAGAAAGAAGCCGCCTCCATCCTTGGCCGGCGCCTCAATGACGATGAAATCGGCGATAATCTTGCCTTGCGGCGTCAGCAATGCGGCGTAGCGGGCACTATCGGGCGACATTCGCGCAATATCGGCGGTGACCAGTCCATTGAGAAATGTACGGGCGGTCTCGCCGGCAACTTTAATCACGCCGCGATTGGGAAGAAGCGCTGCTTGCATACCGTAACCTTTGCCAGAAGACGCCGTAAAACGTAAGGCGCTCACGCGCCATCGCAAGATTTCGGATTCGCCTGCCGCCGAAAATGGGGGATCAAAAAGGGAGAGGCCGCCAGCCGGCGAGCTGGAACTCGCGATAAACCGGAGACAATCGGGGCCACCCCAGGGATTTAGTTTTCCACAACCGATACGTGTGGATTGGAATTGCGCCGCAAAGCCGGTAATTAGCGGCACGCTGGGGCTTGGGGAACGATCATGAGCGGCGATCTGATTTCGCTGCGCGTGCTTATTGTAAGCGCGCATGAGCATGAGCGCGATCTCATACGTCAGGGCGGAGCGATGACGTCCGTGCCCGCTGATATCGTGGAAGCGGAGAGCGCCACCAAGGCCAGAGCCATCCTCTCCCGCGGCGACGTCGATATTGTTCTTATCAGCGGCGCGCTCGCAACATCCGAGCAGGGCGCAATCGTCAAGGCCGCGCGCGAGGCGGCGAACCCGCCGCTGATCGTGGTTCTCACCCTCCCATCGGTGGAGACCATTGCATTCGCCGATCCGGCAGTCGCGCCCGACGCCACGATCCAAAAGCCCGTGGTTGTGGAAGAGGCGCGCAGGGCTTTTGACGGCTGCATTCGCGCAAGTATGCCATGCCGCGCGCTGGTGGTGGACGATTCATCGACCATGCGCAACATCGTGAAGAAGATTTTGGCGGCCAGCCGCTTCAAGCTGGAGATCGCCGAAGCCGGCGATGGCGCCGGCGCGGTCCGGAAGGTTCGCGAGGAAGGCCATGACATGGTTTTCCTCGACTACAACATGCCCGGCCTCGACGGCTTCGCCACCCTCGCCGAACTCAAGCTGGCGCGGCCAAATGTCATCGTCGTGATCATGACGTCGACCCAGGATGAAGCAATCGCTACCCGGGCGCGCGCGGCCGGCGCGGCTGCGTTCCTGAAAAAGCCGTTCTTTCCGGCCGACATCGACGCGGTGCTGTACAGCTGTTACGGGCTCAGACCGATCAGGCAGAGTTGAAGTCGTCAGTCGCCGGCGACGAAGAACTGCCAGGTTCCGTCAGGCGAGATGCCGAGGCGATAGAAGTTGTAAGCACCGAATTCAATCATGTCCTTGTAGTCGGAGCCGGTGACGATGCGGAACAGCTCTACGCGCTGCTCCGGCGTCAGTGTCTTGATCTCCGTGCGGGCAAAATACGGCCACAGATACATTTCTTGCGGCGTGCCGGCGTCCACATGAACGAAGCCGGTTTGCAGAATCGTCGTCAAGATCGACAGGACTTCAATGCCGCCGGAATCGGGATAGTTTGCTTTCCAATAAGCGAGCGGATCCTTGTCGTTGGAGAAGGTGAAGATCGGCAGCGTCTCGTTGCTCTGCATGACGGTGACGAGTTTTTGCAAATCGCCGGAGCGCGCCGCCGTAAGGATGCGTTCGCGCATGCGTGCGACCGGCGCTGGCAGGCGTGTCAGATCGGTGATGATTTCGGGCAATGCCGGTTTCTGTTGCCCGCGCGGCGGCGCTTGCACACTCGATTTTGGCTGCGGGGCGGTGGCTTTGCCGTTGTCGGGCGCCGGGGCGGGGGCCGCGGCTTCGGGCGCGCGGATCGTCTCGGTGCGGATTTTTTTCTGTGCGAAGGCGTTGCCGCTAACAAGCAGCGCGGCGACGAGGATGAGCAATGAAAGACGAAGCGGCATGGAAAGTCCGCCGGACGATTTCCGAATCGAAGCTTAATGCATTTTCACGCGGTGCGCGCGCCACTTAGCCGACGAAAATGCAATCACATCGGGACGCTATTGGCGCGACAGATCGATGGAGAATTCGCCGTTGCGGATGCGCCCTGCAAGCCCTTCCGCGTAACCCGCGGCGGCTTCCTCGCCATAGGTGGTGACGAACTCGGCGAGCGCCGCGAACAGGCAGGTCTGCGCCATGCAGTCGCCGTCGATGCCGTCGAGGCGCGCTTCCGCCCAGGCCTCCTGGACATAGCCGAGGGCGACCTTCTTTTGTTCGTCGTCCGGTGACGGGTCGTGTCCCGGATCGCGGCGCTGCAAACGGCTCATATCGTCCTTAAAAAAGGCGCGCGTGATGCGCGCTGTAACGCTTACGCGAACGACGTTAGCATGTGCCGCAGCGCCGCAATCCCGCAATTTTAGGAAAGGTTAACGGGGGAAAGCCGCTCAGTTCGCGTAGCGCGCGGTGATGTCGCGCGAAATCTTGGCGCCTTCCTGCAGGTAACGGCGGATGGTGATACCGGCCGCCGGCGTGCAGGTGCGATAGGTCTGCTGGAAGCCGCGATAACCGCGGTTGAAGCCGGCGGTCAGCTTGGCCTTGCGCTCCGCCCCTTGCGCCTCGGCATCGATGAGCGCCTGCATCTCGTTGCGCCATTTCTGGCCTTCGTTGGCGCCACAGATCGCACGCAGATAATGCAGGGCGCCAAGAATTTCCGCGAGGCGCTGCAAGTCGTTGTCAAGCACGTTTGGATTGTTTGGCGCTGCGCGGGCGGGCGTGATGCTTAATGTGATGACGGCAAGCCCGATTATGAATATCCGCTTGAGCATCGCCGAGTTATGCGATGTCCGCACGCTGGCCGCAAGCCACGCAAAAACTGTCGTACGCGCTTGACCTAGCCACGACATTTATTCGCCGCCTTCCATGTGCTCGAATGCGTTGGCCACGATCTCGGCAAGCCCCTCGGTGGTGCGCAGGCCTTTGATCTCGGCCGGCCGTAGCCAGCGCGCCTCGGCGAGCTCGGCATTGAGCTTCGGCTCACCGGCGACCCAGCGCGCGACGAAGGCGAGGATGACGAAGTGACGCGAGACACGGCCAGCGGCGTCGCGCGCGATCACTTCGCGTTCGCCGGCCTGCGCGACTGGCTCGATCGTTAGCCCCGTCTCCTCGCGGACTTCGCGACAAAGCGCGTCGTGGAGCGTTTCACCCGCCTCCACTACGCCGCCAGGCAATGTGTAAAGGCCTTCGGCGGGGCTACGCGCGCGGCGCACGATCAACACATGGCCATCGCGGATGATCGCGGCGCTTACCGCGAGATAGGGCCGTTCGGGATAGCTGCGATCGGTCAAGGCGATGTTTCCGGTTACTGGTTTGGATTATTCTACCGCGCGCGATTCCTTTACGCATGGTGCGTCGGCGTATCGCTGGAGCCAACGCATGTGTGGACGCTATGCCATCACCTCGTCGCCGGAAGCGATCCGTGAGCTGCTCGGCTACATGGATCAGCCGAATTTTCCCAAGCGCTACAACGTGGCGCCGACCCAGCCAATTCCCATCGTGCGGATTGCCGACGGCCGCCGCCGCTTCGCCCTGGTGCGCTGGGGCCTGATCCCATCCTGGGTGAAGGATCCGCGCACGTTCATGCTGCTGATCAACGCCCGCGGTGAATCACTGAAAGAAAAGCCTGCCTTCCGCGCCGCCATCCGGCATCGCCGTTGCCTCATCCCGGCGGACGGGTTCTACGAATGGCGGCAAGCCGGCACGCATAAGCAGCCATATTACATTTATCTCAAATCCGGCGGGCCGTTCGCCTTCGCAGGGCTTTGGGAAAGCTGGCACGGACCGAACGGCGAGGAAACCGAGAGCGGGGCGATCGTCACCACCCATGCCAACGCCTTGCTCGCGCCGTTGCACGCTCGCATGCCGGTTATCGTGGAGCCGGCAGCTTACGATCTCTGGCTTGATTGCCAGAAGGTCGACGCGGATACCGCATCCGCGCTGATCATGCCGGCACGCGAGGGACTGCTTGCCGTGCATCCGGTCTCGATCGCGGTCAATCGCGTCACCAACGACGACGCTCGACTGATTGAGCCGGTGGCGGAGAATTCGGCGAGCATCGAAGCCGCCGCTCCACAAAGTCCGGCCGCCACAGCCGCGAAAAAGCTGAAGCGGGCAGGTCGCCAGGGTTCGCTGTTCTAAGTTTTATGTGTTCTTGCCCTCCCCTTGTGGGGAGGGCGGTGAACGACCGAAAGGTCGCGAGCGGGTGGGGGTCGAGAGATCGTGTGCGTTAACGCGTCATCCCCACCCCGCTCACCTCGCTTACGCTCGGCGAGCGACCCTCCCCACAAGGGGGAGGGTTGAAGTGTGTCTCAAATCACCTTCCCCGGATTGAGGATGTTGTTCGGATCGAGAGTGAGCTTGAGCGTGCGCATCAACTCAAGCGCGACCTTGTCCTTAACCTCGGGGAGCCGCTCGCGCTTCAGCACGCCAATGCCATGTTCGGCGGAGATCGACCCCCCGTGCTTGGCGACGACAGCAAACACCGTTGCGTTGATCTCCTCCCAGCGCGCGAGAAAGGCCGCGCGATCGACGCCCGGTGGCTGGTTGACGTTGTAGTGAATGTTGCCGTCGCCGAGGTGGCCGAAAGGAAACGGCACGCATCCAGGTATCAATTCGGTGACCGCCGCATTGGCATCGGCAATGAAGGCGGGTACCGCGGAAACCGGTACCGAAATAT
>JACQTM010000397.1 GCA_016210825.1 Hyphomicrobiales bacterium | reverse complement strand
TGAAACGGGTGCGCGCCGCCGCCGCCAAGCTCTCTATCGACCAGGAGATGTTGCGCCGCGCAGTCAATGTCGGATTTTCCGGCGGCGAGAAGAAGCGTAATGAGATATTGCAAATGGCGCTGCTTGAGCCGCGGCTCGCCGTGCTCGATGAGACCGATTCCGGACTCGACCTCGATGCGCTGAAGATCGTCGCCGACGGTGTAAACCGCCTGCGCGCGCCGGAACGCGCCTTTGTCGTCATTACGCATTATCAGCGGCTGCTCAATTACATTATTCCCGATGTGGTCCACGTGCTCTCGCGCGGCCGCATCGTGAAGACCGGCGGTAAGGAACTCGCGCTTGATCTCGAGGCTACGGGCTACGTGCAATACCAGGACGAGGCGGCGTTAGTGTCATGAACGTCGAAGTCCGCGCCATGCGAACGGCGGCTGAGCAGGCTTTGGTGGAAGCGTTCGCCGCCGCCAAGGATAGGTTGCCGGGCGGTGACGCCGTCGCCGCCATGCGCGTTGCGGCAATCAAGAATTTCGAAACGACCGGCCTGCCGCATCGGCGCGTCGAGGAATGGAAATACACCGATTTGCGCGCGCTGATGCGCGACGCCAATCCACTCGCCGCGCACCCTGACGCCGCCGCCAAGGCCCGCGCAAAATCAGCAAACAAGCTGCTTTCCGGCATCGATTGCCACCGGCTGGTCTTCGTCGATGGCGCTTTCGCGCCGGACCTGTCCGATCTCGATCGGATGGATAAGGGTTTGACGGTGCATTCGTTGGCGATGGCACTTGCGGCGCGTGATGGAGCCGTGATTGACGAACTCGGCCGCGCCCAGACCATGAGCAGCGATCCGGCGGTCTCGCTCAACACCGCCTTCATGGGCGATGGCGCTGTGATTCATGTCGCCGCGGGCGCGCGGATCACGCATCCATTGCATCTCGTCTTTGTCACGGCGGGCGGCATGGCATCGGCCATGTTCACCCGCTCGCTCGTTGTGATCGGTAGCAGGGCGCAGCTCACATTGATCGAAAGCCACGAAGGTCCCGAGGCGGTCGACTATCAGGGAAATCACGCACTCGAATTGATCGTCGGCGACGAGGCAGAGGTCGATCACCTCAAGCTGATTGGCGAGGGCGCCGGCGCCTTGCACATTTCGACCCTGCTCGCGGAAATCGGCGCGCACGCGACGTTCAATGAATTCTCCTTCATTAGCGGCGGTGCGGTGGTGCGCTACCAGCTTTCGCTGCGCTTCGCCGGCGAGGGGACAAACGCCGACATCCGCGGCGCGCGGTTGCTTCGCGGCCGTCAGCACGCCGACACGACCATGGTCGTCGACCATACGGCGGCGGGATGCACCAGCCGGGAGATGTTCAAATCGGTGCTAGACGGCGAAAGCCGCGGCATCTTCCAGGGAAAGATCATCGTGCGCCCTGGCGCGCAGAGGACCGACGCCAAAATGATGACTCAGGCGCTGCTGTTGTCCGAGAATGCCGAGGCCGACAATAAGCCCGAGTTGGAAATTTTTGCCGACGACGTGCAATGCGGTCACGGTGCGACTGCGGGCGAGCTCGACAAAGACATGCTGTTCTATCTCAAGGCGCGCGGTATTCCGGCGAAGGAGGCCGAAGCCCTGCTGATCCAGGCCTTTGTCGGCGAGGCGATCGAGGGCGTGCGCCACGAGGGCGTGCGCGACATACTTAATGCGGCCGCGGCGGCCTGGCTCACTGCGCGAGGCTAGAATGCTGATGGCCACGAACGGCGCTTACGACGTCAACCGCATCCGGCAGGATTTCCCGATCCTGTCGATGCAGGTCTATGGCAAGCCGCTCGTCTATCTCGACAACGCCGCCTCGGCGCAGAAGCCGAAGGCCGTGCTCGACCGCCTGCACAAGGCCTACACCAGTGAATACGCCAACGTGCACCGTGGCCTGCACTATCTCGCGAACACCGCGACCGAGTCTTACGAGAACGCGCGTGAAACCGTACGCGCCTACGTCAATGCCGACCGCAAGGAAGAGATCGTCTTCACGCGCAACGCCACCGAAGCAATCAACCTCATTGCCTATACGTTCGGCCGCGAGCGTATCAAACAGGGTGACGAGATCGTGCTCTCGATCATGGAGCATCATTCCAACATCGTTCCATGGCATTTCCTGCGTGAGCGTCAGGGCGCAGTCATTAAATGGGCGCCGGTGGACGACGACGGCAATTTCCTGATCGACGAATTCGATAAACTTCTCGGTCCGCGCACCAAGATGGTTGCAATCACGCACATGTCGAATGCGCTCGGCACCATCGTCCCGGTCAAGGACGTGGTGAAGCGCGCGCATGCACGCGACATCCCGGTGCTGATCGATGGCAGCCAGGCGGCGGTGCATCTGCAGATCGACGTGCGCGACATCGATTGCGACTTCTACGTCTTCACCGGCCACAAGCTCTATGGTCCGACCGGAATCGGCGTACTCTACGGCAAGCACGCGCATCTCGAAGCGATGCCGCCATTCAACGGCGGCGGCGAAATGATTCGCGAGGTGTTCGAGGATCGCGTCACTTATGGCGACCCGCCGCATAAGTTCGAGGCGGGAACGCCGCCAATCGTTCAGGCGATCGGGCTCGGCGCCGCCATCGATTACGTAAACGCGGTCGGCAAAGTGCGCATCAGAGCGCACGAGGACGAGCTGATAAAATATGCCCATGATCGCCTGCGCGAGATCAACTCGCTGCGCATCATCGGTGCCGCGCGCGAAAAGGGCTCGATCGTTTCGTTCGAGTTGAAAGGTGCGCATCCGCACGATGTTGCGACCATTATCGACCGCGCGGGAGTAGCGGTGCGCGCCGGCACCCATTGCGTTATGCCGCTCCTTGCGCGCTATGGCCTCACCGCCACCTGCCGCGCGTCGTTTGCGCTCTACAACACGAAAGCCGAGGTGGATGCGCTTGCCAGCGCGCTCATCAAGGCACAGGACATCTTCGCATGAACGAGCAAATCAAGACTCAATTGGATGCACCGGCCGCTGCGGCATCGATCGTGGATGCCAAGAATTCCGCCTTGTCTGCGGAGGAAATTTCACGATTGACCGATGACATCGTGGCCGCGCTGAAAACCGTCTATGATCCTGAGATTCCGGCTGACGTTTACGAACTCGGCCTGATCTATAAGGTGGACATCAAGGATGACCGCGCGGTTGATGTGGACATGACCCTGACCACGCCGAATTGCCCAGCGGCGCAGGATTTGCCGGTCATGGTCGAGAACGCGGTGGCGAGCGTAGCCGGTGTCGGCCCGGTGAAAGTAGCCGTGGTATGGGATCCGCCTTGGGATCCAAGCCGGATGTCGGACGAAGCGCGTCTCGTCCTCAACATGTGGTGAGCCGCAGTGTCGTGCCGGCTGGCCATGGTAGGATGCGATGAATCGAACTGCTGATGGGGCAGGCCATGATGCGAATGTCCTTGGTGCGAATGATCCTGGCGGCTGGATTTGCGGCGATGCTCGGTGCACAGGCGTTGGCACAAACCTGCGATACGCTCGGTGGCGGGGTGAATTGCGGGCGCGGGGCGAGCGGCAATCCGGTGCAATCCGAAAGCAAGGCGCTGCGCGCGCCACAGCGTACCATCGGCCCCAACGAAGACGACCTCAAGATTATCGGCACGGATACGTCCGTGGACCCGCTTGGCCGACCGAAGGCGACGCTCGGCGGCACGACATTTCACAGTGATGGCCGGCAATGCACGCGAATAGGTCTCACTGTGACATGCAAATAGCCGGTGTTACCGGCATGGCGGGGGATGAAAATCCACGGCGCAATGATTATTTTTTAACTGTGCCTGCTTGATAGCGGGACATAAAGGAGATGAAAGCAATGGCCACGGTTCGGCCTCGCCCGCAAGTGATGCGGCTTACCGATGCCGCAGCGACGCGGATCAAGGATTTGCTGGCAAAGGCTGAGCGGCCGATCGCCGGTGTGCGCGTTGGCGTCAAGAACGGCGGCTGCGCCGGCATGTCTTACACCTTGGAATATGCCGAAAACGTCAACCCGGCGGACGAAGTACTCGAAGACAAGGGCGTGCGTCTCCTGATTGATCCAAAGGCCGTGCTGTTCCTGCTGGGCACCGAGATGGACTTCAAGGTGGATAAGCTGTCGTCGCAGTTCATCTTTAACAATCCGAACCAGACGTCGGCATGCGGCTGCGGAGAATCCGTAATGCTGACGCCGGCCAAAAATCCCGACGCTGCCGACGCACACTAAAAGCCGTGGCGCGGACGCGTTTCCAGAACTTCGACCATGTTCATGAGGTTTTTGCCGGTTTTGGGCCGGTCGCCGTGCGGCGCATGTTCGGCGGCGCCGGCGTCTATGCCGATGGCGTCATGTTCGCGATCGTTGTCGATGGCGAGATATTCCTCAAAGCTGACGAGACAACCTCGCCCGCCTTCGTGGCGGAGGGGATGACACCGTTCGCCTATGAAACCGGCAAGGGCAAACGCGCTGTGATGTCCTATTGGCGTATGCCCGCCCGGCTCTACGACGATACCGACGAATTGGCGGCTTGGGCGCGTGAAGCGCTCGCGGTTGCGCGACGCCGGAAGCAAGACGGCGCTCGTGTCAAATCGATCGTGAATAAAAGTGCCCGAAAATCGCCGCGCCGCGGCGCACGGTAACCCCCGGCAAAGAATGGGTGCTTGTCCGTCCACCGGCTCCGGTCAGGCGGTCTTGGCTGGCGACGCCACAGGGGCCACTTCCGGATCGGTTTCACAGAGCACGCGATTGCGGCCCGCGCGCTTCGCCGCATAGAGGCAAGCGTCGGCACGGCCGATGAGCGCCTGAGCGTTATCGCCCTGGCGCAACGTGGCGACGCCGACCGAGATCGTGACGCGGCCGAGATGCTCGCCGGTCGAGCGTTTCATTAATTCCTTGGCCATGACAGCTTGACGCACGTGATCGCCTACTGTGAGCGCCGAGCGCAGCATGGTGTTGGGAAGGATCACAGCGAATTCCTCTCCGCCGTAACGGGCCGCCACGTCCTTGCCCTTGATGTTCTGTTTCATCGCCATGGCGACGAGGCGCAACACTTGATCGCCGGTCAGATGCCCGTAGGTGTCGTTGAATTTCTTGAAATGGTCAACGTCGGTCATCAACAGCGACAGCGGCTCATTCTTGGCGATAGCCTCAGCGAGGTTTTCGTTGAGCGAAGAATCGAAGAACTTGCGGTTGGCGAGCGAGGTCAGCGGATCGGTCAGACTTTCGGAGCGGACGACTTCAAGATTTTCCTGGAGCTGGTTGATTTCCTGCTTGGAAGCGGACAGCCGCGCCTCGAGCTTCTGGTTGGCTTGCTCCATGTCCTTCGTGGTCTTGACCAGGCTCTCGACAATGGCGCGCAACCCTTCGCGATCAGCCTCGCCGCCGAGCTGCTGGGTGACGCCGGCAAGACTTTCCGAATAGCTCGTCGCCGAACCGACGGCGGCATCGACCATCGCCATGACTTGCTCGATTTCGTCTTTGACGCGCGAGCCGACATCATCGATGCGCTCACCGATCCGCGTCGGCGAAAGATAGGTCTCGTAGATGTGCTGCATGTCGACCTCGGACAGCTTGCCGCTATTCGTGGCAAGCTTCTCGTTGGTCATCTGGTTGAGCGAGGGATTGTATCCGGTCGCGTAAGCGTACCAGATTTCATAATTGCGCGGCGTCGCCGGCTGATTCAGGGCTTTGATTTGACCGAGCGCGATCTCGGCAAACGCCATCGTGCGTTTGTGCTCGTCGCCACCGTGATCGGTCATCGGTGAAATTCCCGCCATTGGGCGATTGCCTTTGGCCGTCAGGATCGGCGCCGCGAACTATTCGCCCCCGATCCCCCATGGTGGAATACCTAATCCACACTCGTGAACGCGTCGTAAACGCGAGTTCCCATCAACTCAATAAGCTACTGTCTTGTCAGGATTTCCCGCCTAAAGAATAACATCAAGCCTTCAAAGTAACGGGGCGGAGCAGGAAGGCTGGAAGATGCGCGCCGTCAGGCGCTTCGGCGGCGTCGGCTTTGCGCTCGGCACCGCGTTGGCGCCGGGCGTCATCGATGCGCGCAACCTTTGCGGGTTGACGCTGCTCGCTGCGCGGCGCATGGCCGTGGCGATGTCCGCCACTTTTTTCGCGACGCGGATGGCGTCGGCCATGCGTGCGTTCGCCTTCGGCCGGCGCGGGCGCCGGCTCGCCGTTCCAGGGGATGGTCTGGCCGATCAACGTCTCGATGGCGGCGACCGCCTTCTTGTCGATCGGGGCGACGATGGTGATCGCCGTGCCGCTGCGTCCGGCACGCCCGGTGCGGCCGATGCGGTGGACATAATCATCGGGATGATGCGGCACGTCGAAATTAAAGATGTGACTCACCTCCGGAATGTCGAGGCCACGCGCGGCAACATCGGAGGCAACCAGCAAGTCCACTTCGCCCTTACGGAAACGTTCGAGCGCGGCCATGCGTGCGGGCTGGTCCATGTCGCCATGCAAGGCGATCGCATTGAAGCGGTGTTTGACCAGCGAGCGATGCAGCAGCGCCACCTCGCGCTTTCGGTTGCAGAAGATGATCGCGTTTTTAAAGCCCTCGGCCGAGCGGATCAAGCGGCGCAACGTATCGCGCTTTTCGTGCGGGTCGCGACCGGTGGCGACGAGGAGCTGGGTGATGGTGGTGGCGGCGGTGGCGGGGCGGGAAACCTCGACGCGCACCGGATTGTGCAAAAATGTGTCGGCGATGCGCTGGATTTCCGGCGGCATGGTCGCGGTGAAGAACAGCGTCTGCCGCGTGAAGGGAACGAGCTTGCCGATGCGCTCGATGTCAGGGATGAAGCCCATGTCGAGCATGCGATCGGCCTCGTCGATGACGAGGAGCTCGACCCCCGACATCAACAGGCGGCCGCGTTCGTGATGATCGAGCAAGCGGCCCGGCGTCGCGATGAGGACATCAACACCGCGGGTGAGTTTTGCATCCTGATCGTCGAATGACACGCCGCCGATCAGGAGCGCGACGTTGAGTTTATGCTTTGCGCCGTAACGGCTGAAATGCTCCACGACCTGGGCCGCGAGCTCGCGTGTCGGCTCGAGAATGAGCGTGCGCGGCATGCGCGCCCGCGCGCGGCCATGTTCGAGCATGGTCAGCATCGGCAAGACGAAAGCCGCGGTCTTACCGGTGCCAGTTTGTGCAATGCCGAGCACGTCGCGCCGCGCGAGAACGTGGGGGATCGCCTGTTGCTGGATGGGTGTGGGAGTTGCGTAACCGGCCGCTTTCACGGCGGCGAGGACCTTTTCAGACAGGCCCAAGTGAGAAAAAGCCATATAACCTCTATGCGAAACCGCCCGGTGCTTTAGCCGCGCCGGATGAAAGAACGACGACTTGGATTGCGCGGGGAGGGGCGGTCGAATCTCGATGTCGAACCGTTCTGGCCGGAACATAGGGTCGGGCGTGTGAAAGTCAATGCTACGGTTGCGCACTAAGTTAAATAAATACCTTAACTTTTCGGCGCGGAGCAACACAGCGCAATGACCGAGATGCTACCGACCGTGCTCGTTCCGGGGCTCAATTGCTCCGCGCGCCTCTATGCCGGACAAATTCCAGCGCTCTGGCAATTCGGTCCGGTCACTGTCGCCGATCATCGTCGCGACGACAGCATGGATGCGATCGCGCGGCGGATTCTTGGGCATGCGCCACCACGCTTTGCGCTCGCCGGTCTCTCGATGGGCGGTTATATCGCTTACGCGATCTTGCGCGCGGCGCCCGACCGCGTCGTCAAGCTGGCGCTGCTCGACACCGCATCGAAAGCGGAAACACCGCAACAAACCGAACGGCGCGTGCCTCAGATCGAGTTGGCGCGCTCGGGGCGATTTTCGGAGATCCATGAACTGCAATGGCCGTTCTTCGTGCACACAAATAGGCACGGCGACATGGCGCTAAAGGAGATCGTGCGGCGAATGGCGGACGAGACTGGTCCTGAAGCCTTCCTACGCCAGCAGCGCGCGATCATGACGCGGCCGGACGCGACGCCGATGCTGCCCTCGATCCACTGCCCGACACTGGTGCTGGTCGGCGATGGTGATGAATTAACACCGCCGAGGCTTTCACACGAAATTGCCGAGGCCATACCAAGCGCACGTCTCGTCGTGATCCCCGATTGCGGTCACCTTTCGACGCTGGAGCGCCCGGAAGCTGTGGCCGCGGCGATGGTGGAATGGATGCATTGGTGATGGCAAGCGGTGGGTAAAAACTCGTCTTCCCCGCGTTATTCAGCGGTGGACCAGCTATTTTCAGCCGATCATTCGGCCGCTGCCCAACCGGCGTGGTAAGGGAAGGCCATGAATTCCGTGATCGATCTCATCGGGCGCACCCCGCTCGTCGCGGTCACGCGGCTCAATTGCGGGCCGTGCCAACTTTTCCTAAAGCTTGAAAACGCCAATCCATCCGGCTCGATCAAGGATCGGCCGGCGCGCGCCATGCTCGAGGCAGCGGAAGCCGACGGGCGCTTGCGGCCCGGCGGCACCATCGTCGAAGCAACCGCCGGCAATACAGGCTTGGGCCTCGCGCTTGTCGCCGGCCAGAAGGGCTATCGCACGCTGCTTGTCGTTCCCGACAAAATGTCGCGCGAGAAGATCTTGCACGCGCGTGCCATGGGCGCCGAAGTGGTGCTCACGCGCTCCGATGTCGGCAAGGGCCATCCGGACTATTATCAAAACCTTGCCATGGCGCTGACGCAGCGCACGCCGGGCGCGTTCTACATCAATCAATTTGAGAATCCGGCCAATCCGCGCGC
>JACQTM010000396.1 GCA_016210825.1 Hyphomicrobiales bacterium | reverse complement strand
GCGCCAGGTCACGAGGGTGCATTCCGCATCGGCGTCGAGCACACGGGGCTCGCTGGCTATGAGACCATGGCTTGCCAGTACCGCTTCGGGTGTCAGCTCGGGAACTTGCGGGAACACAGGCCTTCCGCCGGGTAGCCGTGCCTTGCCCGTACGCGAGAGATGGAAGGCGTCATATCGCGGAAGGAACAGACCGAATACCTCGGTGCCGCCAATGATGGCGATGAGGCCACTCGTCACACTGGCACTTGCGAGCGCGTCTTCGAAAGACGCGCCTGCCGGGTTCCACAGTAATGCCTTTGCGTTACCAGGATCAGGTGCCAGCGCCGTGACCTTGCGCGTCAGAACGATCCGCCGCCGCGCAGCTGCCTTTGGTCCGCCTTCGCTGGAGTTGCGCCCATGCACGAGGACGGCCGCAGCGTCGAGCGAGGCGTGGAACTGACGCTGGTCGGCCGCGATCGTAATCTCGGCCGGCATCTCGCCGCGTTCGTTGGCGATCATGCCGTCTGCGGAAACAATAACGAAGCCTTCGATTCGAAGCGGGGAGGGTGTATCTTGCGCGGCCATTGGCGCGCCCTGTATAGCCGCTTGCGCCGCCGGTTGTCGTCACGAATACGTTTATGCGCGCTCGCTATCGCTTGGCGTCGATTAGCGAGGGTTTACCTTATCCTCGGGCTTTGACGCGCCTTGAATCGAATCAAGATGCAATCGGGCTGATTTGGATCAAAGTGCGCCAGCATCCAATGTCGCAAGATAAATACGATAAAGTTAGCTCCACGGTGGCGCGAAACATGATGCGCGCACGGTTGATTGGATTGGTGACGGTCAGTCTTCTGGCGGCGAACGCTGGCGCGGCCTGGGCGCAGGAGAGTGGCGATGCGCGCGCCGGTCGCGCCTTCGCACGCGGCACCTGCGCCACCTGTCACGCCGTGCAGAAGGGCGAGACCCACTCGGCCGTCGCCGAGGCGCCGCCATTCGAGGCCATCGCCGCCGTGCCCGGCATGTCTGCCATCGCCTTGCGCTCCGTACTCACCTCGCCGCATCACCGGATGCCGAACATCGTGCTTACGCCCGCCGACATGGCGGACGTAGTGGCCTATATCCTCAGCTTGAAGCCGTAGCAAAGCGTGTCGGGCTAAGTTTCATGCTTGCGCGCGGGCGCCAGGAAATCGACCCACAGCCAATAGCCGCCGATGGCGAGCAATCCAGCCGCGCCGGACAAGAGGCCAACGCGCATCTTGAACGAGGCTTCGGCGGGAAAACTCGCCAGCATCAGAAAAAGCAACACCGCTCCCGCGATGGCGAGAGCGGTGGCGACGAGAAAACTAACGACGCTACGGATAGTCATGCCTGCTTCACCCGTTGCATGCGGTCGCGCCGGAATTAATGGCAGTTATTGCGGTAGCGCGGCGCGTAACCGTAGCTACCATAACCGTAGCTGCCGTACCCGTAGCCTTGGGCGTAGCGGCCATAACCAGGCTCGCGCGGTGGCACCGGGGTGGCAATTTGCGGGGCAGGGGTCGCCTGCTGCGGGGCCGGGGTCGACGGCTGAGCCTGCGCCTTAGAGTCGGCAGGGGCGGCCGGATCGGCCGGCGTCTGGGCTTGCGGAGCCTCGGTCTGCGGCGGGGTGGCAGCGACAACCTGGATTTGGCGCTTCACTTGCGTGTCTTGCGCGGCATCCGTGGCCTGCTGGGCCTGGGCGGTCGCAAACACGGCGGTCAGCGCGAGAGCAGCCAGGACTGATGTGCTCAATGCGGACTTAAGGTCGAAGGACATAGGCATTTTTCTCCTAACGAAATGATCCATGGCTTTTGGTCGTCCCGGCAGACTTTTGGTTCAAGGGGGCGGCGGAGTTTGTAGGGGCTAAAAGGAAGCCGTTACCGGAGCGAATGGTGGCGTGCAGGCAGGAACCAATAGTCCGTCCCTCGCGTTGGACATCCGGCAAAATTGATTGGTGTGATGCGCTGCATCAGCGGGAGGTCGTCCCATGTTCGTATCGGCCGAAACCATTCTTATTGTCTTGATAGTTGGGTTGATTGCCGGGTGGCTAGCCGGAGAAATCGTCGATGGCACGGGGTTCGGTGTCGTCAACGACATTCTCATTGGCATCATCGGCGCCTTCATTGGCAGCTGGCTCTTGCCGCGGCTCGGCATTCAGCTCGGTGCCGGCCTCGTGGCCGCGATTGTTTCGGCGACGATTGGCGCGATTGTACTTCTGCTCGTAATCCGCCTGGTGGCTGCAGGCCCTCGGCGCGGCTATTTGCGTCGCCGCCGATACCGGTGACGCTTCGGTTGCCTCGGCGTTGCCGGATCGAAAACAGCGGCGCGGCAACCGGCTGCAAGGGAGAATGGCCATGGCCGCACGTAATAACCCGCATGGCAAAATCATCCTCGACCCGATTTTCCATCACACCTGTGATCCTCGGCTTGCCGCGAGCGTAACGCTCGCGTCAGTGCTTTTTGTCCTGATCTCCGGCGCTATGTTAGCGCTCAACCCACCGCTCAAGGCTTATTCGCAACGGTCACACGCCATTGCCGACGCTCCCGGCGCGGCGCCCGCGAAATCCGTGCGCGTCGTCGGGACGGAGCCGCGCGCGCAAGTTCCCTGCGAGCAGCAAACTTGGCCGCACATCGATCAGCGCTGTCTTAGTTCTACTTCGGCAAAACCTGTGCCCCCGGCGGCCGATCGCGCTAAGGATGACGCCAAGCTTTCGCCGCTGACGGCGACCGGAAGCGCGGTCGTGCCTGCGGGCGGTGCGCAAGGCGCGACTGCCGCCAGCCCACCACGCGCCGGATCCAGCACGCCAGTAGCGCCACGAGATCGCGATTCGACGAATACGGCGACCGTTACGCCGCGAAATGCCACCACCGCACCACCGCGCAATGACGACGGAAAGCAATCGGCTTTGCGCAATGACGCCGAAGCAAATGTAATCGAGGGGCGCGCGCCGCCGCGTGCCATGGTCGATGATGATGATGACGACG
>JACQTM010000056.1 GCA_016210825.1 Hyphomicrobiales bacterium | reverse complement strand
TCCGCACCGGGGGCAGAGGGAGGTCGTTGATGACACCGACTGAACGCGAAATGGTCGCCGATTTGTTCGACCGTCTGGCCAAGCTCGAGAAGACCGAGCGTGATCCGCAAGCCGAGCGCGCTATCGCTGATGGTCTCGCGCATGCGCCCAACGCCATTTATCCGCTGGTGCAAACAGTGCTGGTCCAGGATCAGGCGCTGAAAAACGCTGACGCGCGCATTCGCGAACTCGAGGCCGCACTCGGCGAGGCGCCGCGCGAGGGCGGTTTCCTCGACAATATGCGCAATACCATGTTCGGGCGGCGCGACGAGCCGCGCGGCTCCGTTCCAACGGTGCGCGCGGGCGTCGCGCCCGCAACCGCCGGCGTACAATCCCCGCCGGAGCGCTCCTCGGGCACTGGCTCATTCCTCGGCACGGCGGCGGCCGCGGCCGTCGGCGTCATCGGCGGCGCGCTACTGCTCGACAGCATCCGTTCGATGGCCACGGGACGCCAAGCTGCATTAAACGACCAGGATTCCGCCGGCGGCCGTTCGCCCTGGCAGAGCGATGCGTCTAACAGCGATCTCGCCCGCGAGGCCGGAATCGATGACATCGGCCGCGGCAATCGACAGAGTCTGCTTGGAAACAACGACGACGCGCCGATCGAGCTTGCGGACAACGATATTGACGACGGTCCCGAATTCGATGGCGGCATCGATTTCGGCGGTGGCGACGTCGCCTAGTCGACCATCGAGGATAACGAATAGGCCGCCGCGCGATGCGGCGGCCTATTCATGATCGTCCACGCCACGCTCAGATCACCACGACCCGGGTGCCAACTTTGATGCGATCATAGAGATCGATGACGTCCTCGTTGCGCATGCGGATGCAACCCGACGAGACTTGCGTGCCGATGGTCCAAGGCTCGTTCGAGCCGTGGATGCGGTAGAGCGTCGAACCGAGATACATCGCCCGCGCGCCGAGCGGATTGTCCGGTCCGCCGGCCATGAAATGCGGCAAATCGGGGCGGCGCTTGAGCATCTCTTCCGGCGGCCGCCAGTCTGGCCACTCACGCTTGGCGGAAACAGCCTTCACCCCGGACCAAGTGAAACCTGGACGGCCGACGCCGATGCCGTAACGGATCGCCTTGCCGCCAGGTTCGATGAGATAGAGAAACTTATCAGGCGTATCGATGATGACCGTGCCCGGCTTCTCCTGCCCGCGATAGGCGACGACCTGCCGAAGATATTTTGGGTCGGCGGCGGGCCGTGCCGGCGTCATGATCGCCGGATCGCTGTTCACCTGCATTGATGGCGGCGGGCTGACGGGCTGCATCACCGGAGGCTGGCCAACCGGCTGCATGTTCGGCGCGGGCTGATAATGCGGCGCCATCGGCGGACGGCCGGGATTTCCACCGAACAGGAATTCGATGAAGCCGCCGCCGAGATTGGACTGCGGCGGCTGACTGTAGCGCACATCCTGCGGCACCGGCTGCGATACCGCTGCAGCCGGCGGCCCATAAGCATAATTGGAGGCATTGAGCGACATCGGTTGCGCGGAAGCCGCAACCACGCCGGCGGCGCTGAACACGAACGCCAACATCACAAGACGCTGCATCGACGAACTCTGTACGTTACCGTCGCGCGACCAACTCAAAGACGCGAACCTGACGCGGCCAATTACATGGTGAATAAAACACTGTTTGGTAAATTTGACGCCGCGCTCCGGCATTTAGCTGTGCGAGGGTCCGCCGATCGTCGCGTTACGGTTTATTTTCGGTGAATGCGGCGCGGTCATGGTTAATGCGCGATTGCGGTGCGACCGACCGCGCCCGCCATCCATCGCATGAACCGGGCGTTAATCGGATGCCGATAAAGCAAAATGACATACGGGGCGAGACGTGGCGACGCAAAGAAAAATTTTCCGCATCGAGCAGATCAACGCTCAGGACGCGTTCCGGCACGTTCCCCCGGATGAATCGGATTCCGCAGTGCGCCACGCTGAGATCATGGCCGCGGTCAATACCCTTCGCGCGTTGCTTGAAACGACCAACGCGCCATCCATGGCCGCAACCGGAACGTTCGACGCCGAGATCAGCGAAGCGAAAACGTTGAAGGTCGAGCTTGACGTCATCGACGAGGCGATCAAGCGCACACGTCAGGAGCTCGCCAAGCTTCATGACGGCGATTTTGAAGGTCCGACCGTCAAGCGCGCCGCGAACGAGCTTGACGCCGTCGTCGTCGGTACCGAAACGGCGACTGGATCGATCCTCAAGTCAGCCGAGGACATCGAGCAGATCGTCAACACGCTTGGCGCCGGACTGAAGTCGGATCATGAGCGCGGCATGGCCCAAGATATCCAGGATCGCGTCACGCGAATCTTCGAAGCCTGCAATTTTCAGGACCTGACCGGCCAGCGCATCACCAAGGTCGTCGCCACACTGAAATTCGTCGAAGCCCATATTGCGCGGATGATGCAGATTTGGGACGGCATCGAACGGGTCAAGGACCATGTCCCGGTATCAGCCCCAGCCCCAGCGCCGGCGAAGGACCATTTGCTCAACGGCCCAAAACTCGTGGGCGACATTGGCTACTCCTCGCAATTCGATATCGATGCGCTGTTCAACCAGCCGCATAACGCCGACAGCCTAACCACCCGGACGCCGGACTAGCCACATGCATAGGAGGGATGCCGCCGTAAAGCCCGCGGCGAGCGTCAGCGCAGCCGCGTCGGAGGCGTGCTCGATAACGAAGGCGAGCACCAGCGGCGCAATCGATTGCATCACGAGGAATGGCCCGCCGATTCGTCCTATCAAGCGCCCATAACCGGCGGCGCCGAACAACGCGAGCGGCACCGCGCCGCGGGCGATCGTCATCAGGCCGTTAGCGGCCCCGAACATGACGGCGAACGCCACGGCGACCGGAGTCGACAATCCGAACATGGCGGCGAGCGCGAACGCGCCGACAAGCAGGGTCAGCGCGAAGCGCGATACTAAAAGCGGATGCACGTTGCCGGCGAAGACGAATTCGAGTAATCGCGCGGCGACCTGCGACGGGCCGAACAACGCGCCGATCAGCACTACGGTCGCCGGGTCAAGGCCGAAGCGCCCGAATATCGCAAGCAGATGCGCCGAGAGTCCGGAAGGGACGAAGGCGTAGACCGCAAATCCCGCGGCAACCAAAACGAACGGCAATCCCGTGGAAGGGTGCACCGTTGCTGGCGCAGCCGCGCCTTTTGCAACCGTTGAGCCGGCATCAGCGCGCGTACGCGGAAGCACAAAAGCATGTAACGGCGCGGCAATGCAGGCCAGGAGCGCGGCATAAATGAGATAAGTGCCGCGCCAGCCTGAAATCTCGATCAGGAAAAACGTCGCAGGCCAGCTCGCGGTGGAGGCAAGGCCGCCGATGAACGTCAATGCTGTGATCGGCCGTCGCGCCGCCGCGCCAAAGATGCAGCCGAGCGAAGCGAAGGCGGGATCGTAAAGATTTCCCGCCATGGCCACACCAAGGATCGTCCAAGCGGCGAAATACGCAAGCGGATGCGCGAAGGCGACGAGCACAACAAGACCTAGCGCGCCAACGAGCGAACCCACCGCCATCACCCAATGCCCGCCATGGCGATCGACGGCCGCGCCGACCCGCGGGGCAATGAGACCCGCGACGAACAGACCGAAAGAAAACCCGCCCATGGCGAAGGCCAGCGACCAGCCGCGATCGGCGGCGATCAACGGCATGGTCAACACGGGCGGATAGAACAATGTCCCCCAGGTGAGGACCTGGGTCACGCCAAGAACGGGAATGGCGCGCCAGGGACCAAAGACGAAATCGCGGATTTGCGGCATGAGAACAATCGGAGGAGATGCGAAGCTAGCACAAGCGCAAACGGAGCGGCCATGCGCGCTCGGGTTAGCTGATCCGCTTGACCATCACGTCGGCGTTCGCGGGGCACAGCGCCGAGAATTGCTTCGTTGCGCGGATCTCTTCCGGAACCTCCGCGCGCGCGCATTTGGCGTAACCAAGCCGCAGGAAGAAGTCAGCAGCGTCAGCGGTAAGAATATAGATAGCGCGACAGCGATACGTGATTGCCTCGGCCTCGAGCGCCGCGACGATCGCGCTGCCAATGCCCTGCCGGCGCGCGGGCGGCAGCGTGACGACCGAGCGCAATAGGGCGTCGGCGCCTAAGATTTCCAGCCCGCCATAGCCAACCGGAGTTGCATTCGAGGTTTCGAAGCGAAAGAACAGCCGTCCCGGCACGTCGAGATCGTCGACCGGCAAGCCCGCTCTCGCGAGTGCATTCGCGAGCGGGCCGCGCTCGTCGGTTCGCAACGGCCGCGATATCAACTCGCCTCGATATCCAGCAACGCGTGGCATCGCGTTTTTCCAATCGGATCGCTTGTCGATCAGTCTAGCCGAACAATCCGACCAGGGCATAAGCCAGCGCGGCGATCAGTCCCGAGGCCGGAATGGTGATGATCCAAGCAAAGACAATGTTGTTTGCCACACTCCAGCGCACGGCGGCGACCCTGCGCGCGGCGCCAACGCCGATGATCGCACCGGTGATCGTATGCGTGGTAGAGACGGGAATGCCGAGGCCTGTCGCCATGAACAGCGTGATGGCGCCCCCGGTTTCCGCACAGAAGCCCTGTGCGGGCGTCAAGCGCGTGATTTTTGAACCCATGGTTTTCACAATCCGCCACCCGCCAATTAGCGTTCCGAGCCCCATCGCCGCCTGACATGTGATCACTACCCAGAACGGTACGTAAAATTCGCTGCCGAGCTGACCTTCAGAGAACAGTAGAATCGCGATGATGCCCATGGTCTTCTGTGCGTCGTTACCGCCGTGGCCAAGGGAATAGAACGACGCTGAGACGAATTGCAGCGAACGGAACAGGCGATCGACCGCGAAGGGCGTCGTTCGGACGAACATCCATGACAGGATAAGCACGAGGACCAGCGCAAGCAGAAATCCAGCCATTGGCGAAAGCACAATCGCAGCCGCGGTCTTACCTAATCCGCTCCAGACGATTGAGCTAAAGCCGGCCTTGGCGAGACCGGCACCGACCAGGCCGCCGACAAGGGCATGTGAACTGCTCGAGGGAATCCCGAGGCCCCATGTGATCAAGTTCCATGCAATCGCTCCGGTCAACGCGCCGAAAACGACGCGCGCATCGGCGACGTTGGCCGAAATGATTCCGGTGCCGAGCGTTTGCGCGACATGCAGGCCGAAAAACAGGAATGCGATAAAATTAAAAAAAGCCGCCCAGGCCACCGCGTATTGCGGCCGCAGTACGCGTGTCGAGACGATAGTCGCAATCGAGTTTGCCGCATCATGCAAGCCGTTAAGAAAATCGAACAGTAGTGCGACGGCAATGAGGCCGATGAGTAGGGGTAAACCGAGCGCGAGAGATTCCATTTATTCACGCCCAGCCAAATTCAAACGTGCTCGATGACGATGCCGTGGATGACGTTGGCGACGTCGTCGAAGCGATCCACGACTTTCTCCAAATGATCGTAAACCTCGTTTCCAGTGATGAACGCCATCGGGTCCGACGTTCCATGTTTCTGAAAGAGCTCCCTGAGCCCTTGATCGTGCAGCTCATCGGCCATGCCTTCGATGTGCGAAATCTCTTCGGTGATCCGGCTCACGCGCACGGCTTCGGAACTGATCGAGCGCAGGCATGGAATCGCTTCCTCGACCAGGCCGGCGCATTTACGAATGGCATCCGCCATCTCGCGCATCTGCGGCGTAAAGGTATGCAGGTCGAAGACCCTGATCGATTTGGCGGTCTTCTGCATCTGATCGATTGCGTTGTCCATTGAGGTGATCAGATCGCGAATGTTGCCGCGGTCAAATGGCGTGATGAAGGATCGGCGCACGGCAATCAAGACTTCGCGCGTGATGTCGTCGGCGTCGTTCTCGCGGGTCATGACGGTCTGATAATGCTCCGCCACCGCATTGCCGCCTTCAAGCATGGCGCGCAGTGCATCCGCACCGGCAACGAGAACATGAGAATGCGCGGCGAAGAGCTCGAAGAAGCGTTCTTCCTTCGGCATGAGTGCATGAAACCAGCGCAGCATGATGACCCCAGCAATTGGATTTATTGATTGTTATGTCTTACGCTGGACGAACGGTTCGCACGCTGATGCTACAAAATTCACGCGCGCGGGCCGCAACGCACATAAACCATCGTGCCGTAGCGGCCCGCCACTTCCTGATCGACAAAACGTAGGATCATGATTCGGCCGTCAAAGGCGACAAATTCGCGATCCTTCGCGCCGCCCGGTTCGCCGGGCGGACCGACATAAGTTTTGCCACCCGGTCCGCCCTTGAGCACGAGCTCTTCGGCCTTCGGTGAATCAGCGAGATGCATCATTACACCGCCGGAGGGACCCATACTGATCGCGTAGGCGTTTTTGCATTGATTGCGTGCGGCAGCTTCCGTGCGTGCGCGATCGTCGGGTTTATGAAACGCGGCGAGACCCCAGCGGCCTGTGATCTCCTGCGGCTGATAGGATGGCGGAAAAACTTGGGCCGGCGCCGGCACCGGCTGTTGTGCAGCGGGGCTAAGTTGCGATTGCGTCGCGCAGGCTGAAAGGGCCAATGCCGTGCCGAGAAGTGCAAGGACACGCCTTGTGCAGGCCGGCTCTTGAGCACGCATGAGACTTCCTCGATTCTGGCCGGGCTGACTTTGCGGACCCCCGGGCGCAAGCGCAAGCGAGCGTTTCGTCGGCGCGGCATCTAATTTTCCCCAATGTCCTGATCGCCGCCTTAACCGATGCGGTACGTCGTCTTGCGGTTAACTCAAACGGCCGCGGCAGCAGGCGTGCTGCTTGACAGGCAACGCTGAAGGCCATATCTCCCCGCATGGTTTAGCACTCGCAAGCACGAGTGCTAACTCATTGCCTAATAGGCATTTTTCCAGCTAGCCGCGCACATCGCGCCGACGAGGAGATCATGGCCAAGCAAAAATTCCGCCCCTTACACGATCGCGTTGTTGTGCGCCGCATTCAGGCTCACGAGAAGACCAAGGGCGGCATCATCATCCCGGACACCGCGCAAGAGAAGCCGCAAGAGGGCGAGGTCGTTGCCGTCGGACCGGGCGGCCGCGATGAGACTGGTAAGCTCATCAAAATCGACGTGAAGACCGGCGATCGCGTGCTGTTCGGCAAATGGTCGGGCACCGAGGTCAAGCTCGATGGCGAAGAACTTCTGATCATGAAAGAGTCCGACATCATGGGCGTGATCGCCTGAACCTCTCAGACCTCGTCCTGAGGAGCCCGCCGGCGGCGGGCGTCTCGAAGGACGAGAGCGATTGCATTCACCGACCTCAACCTTCGAGACGCCGCGCTTCGCGCAGCTCCTCAGGATGAGGATGAAATCAAAGATCAAACGGAGTTCAGCAACATGGCTGCCAAAGACGTACGTTTTGCCGGCGACGCGCGTGAACGAATGCTGCGTGGCGTCGATATCCTCGCCAATGCCGTGCGGATCACTCTCGGCCCCAAGGGCCGCAATGTTGTTCTCGATAAATCGTTCGGCGCCCCGCGTATCACCAAAGACGGTGTCACCGTTGCGAAAGAAATTGAACTCGAAGACAAGTTCGAAAATATGGGCGCGCAGATGGTGCG
>JACQTM010000395.1 GCA_016210825.1 Hyphomicrobiales bacterium | reverse complement strand
CGTCGTAAACGACGCGGTTGACGCCTTTCACTTCGTTGATGATGCGCGTCGCAACGTGGCCGATAAATTTCATGTCGAAGGGATAGAAGTCTGCGGTCATGCCGTCGGTTGAGGTCACCGCGCGCAGGCCCACCACATAATCATACGTGCGGAAGTCGCCCATGACGCCCACGGTCTTCACCGGCAAAATGACAGCGAAGGCCTGCCAGATGTCGTCGTAGAGCCCGGCGCGGCGAATTTCCTCGATGTAGATTTCGTCGGCGAGGCGCAAAATGTCGAGCTTCTCGCGCGTGATTTCGCCGGGGCAACGAATGGCCAAGCCAGGACCTGGAAACGGATGGCGGCCGACGAAAGCCTCGGGCAGCCCAAGCTCGCGGCCGAGCGCGCGCACCTCGTCCTTGAACAATTCGCGCAACGGCTCGACCAGCTGCATCTTCATGCGCTCGGGCAGGCCGCCGACATTGTGGTGCGACTTGATCGTCACCGACGGTCCGCCGGTGAAGGACACGCTCTCGATCACGTCGGGGTAGAGCGTGCCTTGCGCTAGGAACTCCGCGCCGCCGATCTTTTTCGCCTCGGCCTCGAACACGTCGATGAACAATTTGCCTATTGTTTTGCGCTTGATTTCCGGATCGGTGACGCCGCCAAGCGCGGCAAGAAACATTACCTCGGCGTCGACGCCGATGAGCGGAATGTTGTAGTGGTCGCGGAACAGCGCCACGACCTTTGCCGCTTCGCCCAGCCGCAACAGCCCGTGATCGACGAAGACGCACGTGAGCTGCTCGCCGATGGCTTCGTGGATCAGCACCGCGGCGACGGCGCTGTCGACGCCGCCGGACAATCCGCAGATGACCTTGCCGCTGCCGACCTGTTTGCGAATTTTTTCGATCGCCTCGGCCTTGAAAGCGCGCATTGTCCAGTCGCCGTGGCAGCCCGCGATGTTGCGCACGAAATTGCGCAGCAGCGCCGCGCCATGCGGGGTGTGCACCACTTCGAGATGGAATTGCGTGGCGTAGAAGCGCCGCGTCTCGTCGGCGATAATGGCGATCGGTGCGTTCGCCGACGTGCCGAGCACCGCGAAGCCCTCGGGGAGTTCCGTTACCCGGTCGCCGTGGCTCATCCATACGGGATATTTTTCGCCCTTCTGCCACACGCCCTGGAAGATCGGCGACTCGCCCGTCACCTCCACCTCGGCGCGGCCGAATTCGCGATGATGCCCGCCCTCAACCTTGCCGCCGAGCTGGGCCGCCATCGCCTGCTCGCCGTAGCAGATGCCGAGCACCGGCACGCCGGCTTTATAGATCTCCATCGGCGCGAGCGGCGCATCCGCATCGAGCACCGACGCAGGCCCGCCGGAGAGGATGACGCCCTTCGGCTTCATTGCGTGGAACGCCTCGGCCGCCTTCTGGAACGGCACGATCTCGCAATAGACGCCCTCCTCGCGCACGCGCCGCGCGATCAGTTGCGTGACCTGTGAACCAAAATCGACGATGAGAATTTTGTCGTGCATGCGAACCCGTTGGTTGACCAGACGGTTCCGCGGCGAACAACTTGGGAATCGAGCACAACGGCCGTTCGGAGTCGCCTTTTGCGGTGCGGCCGCGTCCGGGTCAAGCCCATATCGACGGCGCCCGCGACCGCATCCAGCAATAGTATAGACGCGCACGGCGATCCCGAGCGCGGTAGTCATACCTTAAGAATAAGTAGGGAATTTTGTAGGCGGGACGTAACCCGACGTTAGCCGCCGTCATGCCATAACAGCGGCACGATTCGGATATTCGGAGGGGGCGAACGGATGGCGTTCGACGCCGAACGAATAGATCTGACTGGGACACCCCGGGCGTCGGCCGCCAAGCGCGATGCGCTGTTTCGCGAGACGCCGCTCGAGAGTGTGGAACGGTGGATGCTCGGGACGCTCTGGGCATTGAAGCCGCAGCGCATCGGCGGGCTGCCCGCGCTCGCGAAGTTGTGGCTGACCGAGCTCGTCGCCCCTCGCCGCGCCCTCCCCGATCCCGGGCGCACGCTCAATGCGGGCGGGCTGTGCGGCATCGTGCACGATCTTTCGGTCACCACGCTGGTCGAAGCGTACAAACGCGGGCTGTTCACTTTCGCCCATCTCGGACCGCTCAAATGGGTCTCGCTGCCGGAACGCTGCGTTCTTTTTTTCGATGAAATCCATATCGGAAAGAATCTGCGACGTCAGATGCGCCAGGGGCGCTACACCGTCACTTTCGACCGCGACTTCGAGGCTGTCATTAGGGCCTGCGCCGGACGGCGCGATGGCAAGTGGCACGTCACGTGGATCACGCCGCGCATCATGCGCGCCTATGCCGACTTGTTCGATGCCGGCTTCGTTCATTCCTTCGAGGTATGGAACGACGATCATGAATTGGTCGGTGGCGGTTACGGCGTCGCGATCGGCGGCGTTTTCTATACGGAGTCTCAGTTCTCGCTTGAATCGAATACCTCGAAGATCGGCTTCACCGTCCTCAACTGGCATCTCGCCCAGTGGGGCTTCGTCCTCAATGACGGCAAGTGGGCGACACCGACACTTCTCGATATGGGCTTCCGCGTTATCCCACGCGCCGAGTTTCTCGCACGTCTCGAAACGGCCACAGGCGTGCCGGACAAGCGCGGACGCTGGCAGGTCGCAACCGAAGCCGCAATCATCGCGGACTGGCGTCACACGGTTCGGCGCGAAGCCGGCATGATGATCCTTGACGGCAAAACGAGTGCCTAGAGCATGATCCGTTCAAATTGAATCAGATCATGCTCTAGGTCACATACTCATAAAGGGGATTCCATTTTTTGACGAACAGTGATTCAAACATCCAGCAATGGAGGTTTGAGATGGCGCGGTTCGATTTGACGGATTTCGAATGGT
>JACQTM010000055.1 GCA_016210825.1 Hyphomicrobiales bacterium | reverse complement strand
TTCATTGGTCTGAGACAAGACGATGTTCGAGAGAATCCGGCCACGACCCTCGCCGCGCCGCTCAACCACGGCTGCCGCGGTTTCATCGCAGGTCGTCTCAATGCCGAGCACCACCATGCGGTTCCCTTCGATCCAGTGCGTGCGCCAGCTTTCCCCGTACGAGGACGATGCCTATAACCGTGCGATCGGCCCAATAACGACGGAAACGGCGTAGCATTACGGGGTCTAATGGCGCAATCCTCAGCCGCACCAACAATCCTGCGCATCGGTTCACGCGGCTCACCGCTCGCGTTTGCGCAAGCACGTGAGTTGCGCGACGGCTTAGCGGCCGCGCATCGCATCGAAGCGGGGCGCATTGCAATCGAGGTGATCCGGACATCGGGCGATGTGATCCAAGACCGACCACTCGCGGAGGCAGGTGGCAAGGGCCTGTTCACCAAGGAGATCGAGGATGCCCTCCTTGCCGGAAAAATCGATATTGCCGTGCATTCGGCCAAGGATATGTCGACTCTCTTGCCGCCCGGCCTGCGGCTTGCTGCATGCTTGCCGCGCGAGGATGCGCGTGACGCATTCATCTGCCGTAAGGCGCGCGCGCTTAAAGATCTTCCTGGCGGAAGCGTTATCGGCACCGCCTCATTGCGCCGGCAGGCGCTTGTGAAACGCGCGCGTCCGGATTTGCTGGTGGAAAGCATGCGCGGCAACGTGGAAACGCGCCTGCGCAAGATTGCGGACGGCGCGGCCGATGCGACCATTCTCGCTCTTGCCGGATTGAAGCGGCTCGGTCTGGAAAAAGCCGCAACGGCTATTCTCGTGACCGATGAATTCTTGCCGGCCGTGGGTCAGGGCGCAATCGGCATCGAGACACGCGAGAAAGATGATAGGACGCGCGAACTGGTCGCAGCGATTAATCACGACGAGACGATGATGGCGCTGGCGGCCGAACGCGCTTTTCTCGCGGTGCTCGACGGTTCGTGTCGTACGCCAATCGCTGGGCACGCGACGGTCAGCAGCGGCCGCTTGCGCTTTCGTGGAATGATCGTCAGGCCTGACGGCAGCGAAGCATTCGAGGCTATTCGCGAGGGCAGCGTTGCGGACGCGGCTTTACTTGGTGCGGATGCAGGCCGCGAGTTGAAAATGCGCGGCGGTCCCGATTTTTTCGCGCATGGATAACGCGGTGTTTTTGCTCGTAACGAGGCCGCAAGATGAGGGCGAACGCACGGCGGCAGCATTGCGTGCGCGCGGCCACGACGCGTTGCTTGCCCCGGTTTTGCGCATCGAACTGTTGAGCGATGTCGATCTAAGTCCCGATCGTTGGAGCGCTGTTTTGATGACAAGTGGAAACGCGGCGCGCGCGGTCGCCGTGCACCGACAGCACGACGCGCTTCTGGGATTGCCGCTATATGCCGTGGGCCGGCAGACGGCGAATGCGGCGCGCGCGGCCGGATTTGTGCAAGTGATCTCGGCCGATGGCGATGCTGCCGATCTCGCTCGCCTGATTTCCGGTAAGCACGGTGGCGGTACCATGCTCTATCTCGCGGGCAACGACCGGGCGCGCGATTTGCCGGGTGAATTGGCGGTTTCGGGGCTGAAAGTGGAGACGATTGTGGTCTACCGCGCAATCGCCGCCGCCGAGCTGCCATCGAATGCGCGCACGGCGATGGAGCAAGGCAAGCTCGATGGCGCGCTGCACTATTCGCAACGTACCGCACGGATCATCCTAGACT
Source organism: Hyphomicrobiales bacterium (assembly GCA_016210825.1). GTDB lineage: Bacteria > Pseudomonadota > Alphaproteobacteria > Rhizobiales > Xanthobacteraceae > JACQTM01. The sequence continues at coordinate 3,546 of JACQTM010000055.1, read as the reverse complement.
GCGTGCAGACCACAGACCTTGCCACACGGTTCCTGCAGATGACGCATTATTGCCTGTCGCCGCGGGTCGCCGAGCCGCTCGTTGCCGCTGGTGCCGCAGACATCCGCATTGCCGAACATCCGAACGAAGCCGCGTTATTCGGCCTCATCGGTTGATTGGCTACATTGCCGTGGCGACATCTCCGCAGTAAGGAACAGTAACAATGTCAATTACAGTGGCATCGTTGCTTGAAGACGTTCGGGAGCAATCGGATGCCGGATGACAAGGTGCCAACGCCGGATCCGACTGCCGGGCGCCACCGCCATGCCCCGACGATCGATCTGAAAGCCACGGAAGTCGGGATCGCGTCTGCCGCCGCAAAGGAGCCGCACGCGCAGTCCGAGGACAATGAAATGACGCCGGGGAGCACGAAAGAGAGTTCACCCGGCCGGACACGCAGCCTATGGCCATCGTGGACGGCCATTGGCGGCGCCGTTGCCGGCGGCGCGCTGGTGATGGCTGGCGTCTGGCTTGGCGACTACGTCTTCAAACCGCAACCATCTTTGGATCTTTCCGATCAGCTGACGCGTCTTGAGAAGCAATTGAACGATGTCACCGCGCGGCCTTCACAAGCGCCTGACGGCACGCTTGGCGACGATATCGCCGCGCGGCTTTCCGCGATCGAGCGTGCGCTCGCTGAACGCGCGACGCCGTCGGCTGGTGCGAGCGATGCCGTGCTCGCCGAACGCCTAATTGCGGCGGAAGCAACGGTAAAAACGCTCACCGAATCACTATCGGCGCTCAATCGACGCGCCGAAGACAACACCGCGCTGGCGAGAGACGCGCGCAACCGCGCGGACGCCGCAGTCAGCCGCGTCGAGACCGCACAATCCGATGCCGCCAAGCGCGAGAGCGAAACTGGTGGGGATCATGCCGTTCGTTACGCTATCGCGGCTTTAGTTTTGCAGGGAGCGGTTGGTCGCGGCGAACCTTTCGTGGCCGAATTCGCCGCAGCTAAGGCACTCGCGGGCGATTCAACGGCACTGGCGTCACTCGAATCATTTGCCGCAACCGGCGTACCCTCAACTGCGACCTTGGCGCGCGAATTATCGGCCCTATTGCCGGCGCTCGTGCTCGGGAGCGAGGAAACACCGGCACAAGGCGGCATCATTGAGCGATTGCAATCAAGCGCGCAACGGCTCGTTCGAATTCGCCCAATTGACGAAACGCCTGGCGACGATCCAAAAGCGATTATTGCGCGCATCGAGATTAGGGCAGCCCACGCCGACATCGCCGGCGCGCTCGCCGAATTGACTAGGCTGCCGGAAGCATTGCGAAATCCAGTGGAGCCGTGGATCGAAAAAGTGGGAGCGCGTACGGCGGCATTAGCGGCAAGCCGTGAGGTGACGGCAGAAGCGATCGCCGCGCTCGCGAAACGCTCGCCATGAGGCATGCCCGCCGATGATCCGCGTCGCCGTTTTTCTGCTCCTCGTTGCGTTGCTCGCGTCCGGCGTCGCATGGGTTGCTGATCGTCCTGGCGATGTCGCGATCACCTGGCATGGCTGGCGCATCGAAACCTCGATAATGGTCGCGTTCGTTGCGCTTGCCACGCTTGTCGCGCTTGCCATCGTGACTTGGACGGTCTTTCGCGGAGTAGTGCGCTCACCTGGACGTCTGGCCGAACGCCTGCGCCGCCACCGCGAAACAAAAGGCTATCTCGCCATCACCCGCGGCCTGATTGCGATTGGCGCCGGTGATGCCGCCGCCGCGCGCAAGTATGCCGAAGTAGCGCGGCGCCTTGCCTTCAATGAACCGCTTGCGCTTCTTCTCGGTGCGCAGACGGCGCAGATGTCCAGCGATCGCGATGCGGCGGAAGTCGCATTTCGCGCTATGGCCGGACGCGATGACACCAAGCTGCTTGGTTTGCGTGGTCTCTTCGTCGAAGCACAACGCCGAGGCGATTCGATAAAAGCGCGAATGTATGCCGAGGAAGCGGCAAATACGGCAATCTCACTTGGCTGGGCTGGACAGGCCGTGTTGCAGTTTCGCTGTGTCGCGGGCGATTGGAACGGCGCGCTTTCGCGACTTGAGAGCAGCTACAGGCATAAGCTGCTCGACAAGGCGACATACCGGCGCCAGCGCGCGGTCCTGCTAACTGCGCAGGCGGCTTCCGCGGAGCGGCGCGATCGCGACGCAGCCACGGCGCTTGCCCTCGAGGCGGTCAAGCTCGCACCGACATTGGTGCCAGCCGCAGCGCTTGCCGGACGGCTTCTCGCCGAGGCGGCCGAGCTGCGCAGAGCATCGCGGATCGTTGAAAAGGCATGGGGCATCAATCCGCATCCTGATCTCGCCGATACCTATTTGAATTTACGCTCCGGCGACTCGGCGCTCGATCGCCTCGCGCGCATCCGGACGCTGGTGGAAAAATCGCCGGAGCATATTGAGAGCGCGCTTGCGCTTGCTCGCGCCGCGATTGATGCACGCGAATTCACGGTGGCGCGCGACGCACTCACGCCATTTCTTGCAGAGCCGACGCGTCGTATCGCCATGATGATGGCGGAAATCGAAGAAACCGAACGCGGCGATGTCGGCCGTGCGCGCGAATGGATGGCACGTGCATTGCGCGCCACGCGCGACCCAGCGTGGACCGCCGACGGCTTCGTGTCGGAGCACTGGATGCCGATCTCGCCGGTCACGGGGCGGCTCGATGCCTTCGAATGGAAAGTACCGCTTGCCGAGATCGAGGCGAAAACGATGCCTGCTGGAAGGGAAGCGGACGGCGCCGCGACGATCGAAGCCGAGCCAACGATCATGGAAAAAACGGCTGGTTCCGCCGCCGAGGAGCCAAAAACGGCGGCGATGCCATTGCCGATCATCCCGCTTGAGCCGCAAGGACGGTCAGCGGTTCAGGCAGGCGCGCGAGCAGCGGCGAGTTCGCCACGGAGCAGCAGCCCAACGGCGGATTCTCGTCCAGTGAAGACTGACGCAATCATCCCGCTTGTGCATGTCCCTGACGATCCAGGACCGGAGCCGGATCCCGAATCTGACACGGTTCCTGGAGAGCCAAACGAAGGCTGGCGGGGGTTGCGGCCATTCACCAAGTAATACGGATGGCGAGATCGCTTTACTTAACCCGGCGCGGTCGGTATCAGATGCGCGAAACCTCGCCGCAATAGCTCAGCTGGTAGAGCACATCATTCGTAATGATGGGGTCGGGGGTTCGAATCCCTCTTGCGGCACCAGGACACCTCCACATAGCGACGCATAGATGCTCATAAGTCCTTGCGGCGCAGGGACTTCTTGAAAAATCCCTCGTCATCGAGTATCACTGAAACGCCTCACATCTACCCATCAAATGGGTAGATTTCTGGGTAGATATTTCGCGCTACAGGGGTGTACCCGTATGGCACTCACGCAATTCGCGATTGTGAATGCTGCCCCGGCCGACAAGCCGTACAAGCTGTCGGATGGGGGCGGCTTGTACCTTTTGGTATGGCCCGCAGGGGGCAAGCTTTGGCGGTTCCGCTATTTGTTTGGCGGACGCGAAAATATGATGACGCTCGGCTC
>JACQTM010000391.1 GCA_016210825.1 Hyphomicrobiales bacterium | reverse complement strand
TCCCAATTCTACGCTGGGGCCGGTCTTGGTCGCAGTCCGTCGATTAGCCGCAGGATTGCCCCGAACAATTCCCTCGGCACCGCGACCTCGGTCATCTGGAAGACGACGTAGCGGCCATGGCGCACGACCTTGGCGCCAATCTTCACCAGTTTTTCCCGCAGGCTCATCAGCGACCACTGCTTGACCGCCTCCGGCAGCGCCAGCGTCCGCATGAAGTTGGCGAGATTGTAGGCCAGCGCATGAAGTTGAAGCCGGACGGCGTTGGCGGCGAACGAGCAGCATGACAGCCGCGTCCACTTGATGGCGTTCTTGCCTTCCTTGATCCACTGCTCCGCCGTGCCGCGCTGATTGTAGAAGGCGACGACCCGATGCGCTGGTCTCGTCATGTTGGTGACGATGAAGCCGACGCGGGGCTAAAGCTCGCCCGGGTGCCACTCGACATTGGCGACTACGCGTCTGCTCTTGCTCCAGCTCTTGGCCTGATAGCTGAAGCTCGCGTGGAACCGCTGCACGTGGTTCGGCGGGCGACCGACCGGGCGCTTGAGCAGCCGCGAACGTGTGCCATGTTCTGTGCAGTCAGCCAATCTGCCAACTCAGCCGAGACGTAGCTGGAACCATTATCGCTGAGCAGGCGCGGCTTATGGACGATCCGTGCCTGATCCTAGCCCGACCCGGCGGCGGTTTAACGCACATTTTCGGCCCAAACCGCGCCCAAAGGTCGCCGCATTGGCCGGTCAAACGATCAAGGCTAGACTTGTTCGTACGACCCGACTGACTGGTAATCGTAGTACGCACAAGACCATTGCCAGGCCGCAAGGCCGGCGATCGATGCGAGGGGACGCAGAGACCGAAAGCGCAATGGCCGATATCAATCACCGCATTCTTTTCGCCGGACTAGCCGCGTTCCTTGGCGGCTGCAGCGGCGCTTATTTCGAGCAATCGTTGTCCTCGACGTCGACCACGTCATTCACAACCGCGGCCGCGCCAACACCAGCCGCGTCCACGTCACTTGCAAATGTGTCCGCGTCCGCCGTGTCCGACGATTCGTCGAAACCTGCGGCAAGCGGGCGCGTCTACCTGCTGCGCGGACTGATCGGCGATATTTTCTCGCGCGGTATGGACACGCTTGCGAACGAGATGAATAAGCGCGGCGTGCCGGCGCAAACCCATGGCGTTTTCGCTTGGGCCTGGGTCGCCGACGAAGCCGCACGCGCCTATCGATCTGACGGGGCGCCCATTGTCCTCATCGGCCACTCGACAGGTGGCGACAATGCCATCGCCATGGCTAGGCGTCTCGGCGAGGCGAAAGTACCGGTCGCCATGCTGATCACGTTCGATCCGACGCCGATTGCCGATCCAATCCCCGCCAACGTCGCGCACGCGTTCAACATCTATCAGTCATCCAACCCCATTGGTGGCGGACAGATCCGGCCCGGGCCGGGATTTCGCGGTCACTTGGCAAATATTAATCTGCGCGAACACCGCGAGATCATCCACATCACCATGGACAAGTCGGCGACGCTGCATGCGCTGGTTGGCGCGAAAATACTCGAGGCCGTTGCCGCGACAAAAACTCCGCGCAACACGGCAGCCGCGCCGCGCAACCTGTCGCCGCGTCTGGCGGCGGCCGGCGCCCCCGTTCAAATGCCGCCGGCGGCTGTCACGGAGCCGCCCGTTCCGATCAAATATACAATTCCAAGCGCGGCGCCGATCGTGATCTGGGATAGCGGTATGCCGGTCACCGTTGCGCCGGCAGACACACTCGAGACTATCGCGCAGAAATACGGCGTCCCGATCTGGGGCATCGCACAGCTCAACAATCTCATCAGTGCCGAGGGTATCCAGCCGGGGCAGCGCCTGGTCGTTCCACGAAACGCCTTCGCACCCGAGCCTTTGGACATCGCCGAACCCAAACCGGTGGTCGCGGCGCGCAACAAGGGCAAGCCGGCGCGTGACGCGCGTGTCAAACCGGCAAAGCTGGTTTCCCAAGCCGGCGCCGGCGGTAATTGAATCTCGGATCAGAAAATCGCGCCGGGCTAATCGCCCTGCGCCGCGTCAAGCAATCGCCGGCATTCCGACAATTCGTGCAAGGCGGTCTGTAGCTTACGCAAGTTTTCACGGTCGATTCGGCCGCTATTACCCGCATGCTGCTGGGGCCGGTCGATCGATGATGGCGGCAACATCGGCGCGTGCGGGAACCTCGCAGTATCCGTATCCGCGCTCGCATCGTCATCCCGGCTGCGCGACGGAACGAAGCCAAAACGCCCCTCCTCGCCCTGCTCTTCGCCAGCCGGTTCGTCCATGTCGGAAGCATCGTGAAGCGGCTGGGTTGCACCGGCCTGCCAGACCGCCTGGACGAATTTCGGTCCATGTTCGCGCAGGATCCGCTGAACGCCGCGGATGGTGTAGCCCTCGCCATACAGCAAGTGGTGGATGCCCCGGAGTAAATCCACATCGTCGGGACGGTAATATCTCCGCCCGCCCGCCCGCTTCATCGGTTTGATTTGCGTAAAACGACTTTCCCAGAAACGCAGGACGTGCTGGGGCACATGCAGATCGTCGGCTACCTCACTAATTGTGCGAAATGCATCCGGCGCTTTGTCCACCGCTCGCTCCCATCAGCTGATACGCTAAAAGCTACGGAGACGCTACGACTGGTCGCCGCTATGACCTTCAGCCGAGTTGATACGCTGTTTAAGGATTGCCGAAGGCTTGAACACCATTACGCGTCGCGGGGAAATCGGGACCTCCTTGCCGGTTTTCGGGTTGCGGCCAATGCGCTCGCCTTTCTTACGAATGACAAAGGACCCGAAGGACGACAGCTTTACCGTTTCCCCCCGCTCCAGGCAGTCGGTAATCTCCTTGAGCACCAGTTCGACGAGGGCGGCGGATTCGGTGCGCGACAGACCTACCTTTTGGTAGACGGCCTCACACAAATCCGCGCGCGTGATCGTTTGTGCCGGCATCGCCTGCGCCGCCTGTCGGCGAGCCGTGCCGCTGATTTATGATTCGCTTTGAGCTTGTTATGGCAGGGTCATCCGGGGCACTGCGAGTTCCCGCGCGGGC
>JACQTM010000392.1 GCA_016210825.1 Hyphomicrobiales bacterium | reverse complement strand
GCGCTGGCGCAAGCAGCGCGCCGTGTGTCTCGATGCGCGCCACGCGAAAACCCGGCATGCCGCTCTGGCGTGTCCCGAGCACGTCACCTTCGCCGCGCAGCTTTAAATCCTCCTCGGCGATGCGAAAACCGTCCTCGGTCTCGCGCATGATGGCAAGTCGGGCCTTGGCGGTATCACCGAGCGGACCGTTATAGAGCAGGATACACGTTGAGCGATCGCGGCCGCGACCGATGCGGCCGCGCAACTGGTGCAGCTGCGCGAGCCCGAAGCGTTCGGCGTGCTCGATCACCATCACGGTCGCGGTTGGGACATCGACGCCAACCTCGATCACTGTCGTGGCGACAAGAAGTCTCGTCTCGCCGGACGCAAAGCGCGCCATGGCCTTATCTTTGTCGGCGCCCTTCATGCGGCCATGAACAAGATCAACGCGCGCGCCGAAGCGCTTGCGCAAAACCGCGAAACGCTCCTCGGCGGCGGCGAGATCGATCAGTTCAGATTCCTCAACCAGCGGGCATACCCAATAGACCCGGCCGCCGGCATCGAGCGCGCGGCCAACCGCTTCGACGACTTCCTCAAGGCGTGACAGCGGGACGGTCCGCGTATCGATAGGCTGGCGGCCCGCGGGCTTCTCACGCAATTCCGATATGTCCATATCGCCGAAATAAGTCAGCACGAGCGTGCGCGGGATCGGCGTCGCGGTCATTACGAGAACGTCCACGGCTTCGCCCTTGCGCGCGAGTGCGAGCCGCTGGTGCACGCCAAAGCGATGCTGCTCGTCCACGATCGCGAGCGCGAGATCGGCAAAGGCGACCTCTTCCTGGAACAGCGCATGTGTGCCGATCAGAAGATCGATGTCCCGGTTGGCAAGCCGTTCAAGCGTTTGATCGCGTTCACCTCCTCGCTCGCGTCCGGTGAGGATGGCGATGCGCATTCCCGCCGCCTCGGCCAAGGGCGCAATAGTCTGCAGATGCTGGCGCGCGAGTATCTCTGTCGGCGCCATCAAGGCGGCCTGACGTCGCGCTTCGGCGACAGCGGCGGCCGCAAGCAATGCCACGACGGTCTTGCCTGAGCCGACGTCGCCCTGGAGTATGCGCAGCATGCGTTGCGCCCTACCGAGGTCGCCGACAATGGCATCGATGGCAGCGTGTTGCGACAGCGTGAGCGAGTAGGGTAGCGCGGCAATGATAGCTTTGCGCAAATGTCCGTCGCCTGCGCTCGGCCGGCCAGCCTGCCGCCTATGGCGGGCACGTAGCAGCGCCAATGCGAGTTGACCTGCGAGCAATTCGTCGTAAGCAAGCCGTGTCCAAGCCGGCCGATCAGGCAAAATGTCGGCGGGCTCGACGGGACGATGGAGAGTTTTAAGCGCAGCGTCGAATGCGGGAAAACGATTGCGCGCGAGCCATGCAGCATCCTGCCATTCAGGCAGACGCGGAATCCTTGGTAATGCGCTGTCTATGGCGCGGCGCACTTGATGAAGCGACAATCCTTCGGTCAGCGGGTAAACCGGCTCGACCGGTGGCAAGGTGGCGAGATCCTTCTCGCTTACCACGCGATCGGGATGCACCATCTGCAGCATGCCGTCATAGAGCGCAGTCTGGCCGGAGACGTAGCGCTTCTCGCCGAGCGGAAGTAGTTTCTCCAGATAGTCCTTGCGGGCATTGAAATAGACGAGGGTAATGTCGCCGGTCTCGTCGGATGCAAAGATGCGATAGGGCGCGCGCGAACGGCTGGGCGGCGAGGGCTTGTGGCGGTCGATTGTCACCGCGACGGTGACGACCGTTCCTTGTTGGACGTCGCGAAGCTTCGGCCGCGCCCGCCGATCTACCGCGCCGCTCGGAAGATGCAGCAACAGATCGAGCACGCGTGCGCCTTGCTCCTCGCGATTAAATAAGTGGCGATAGAGCTTCTCCAGTTTCGGGCCGACGCCGGAGAGACTGGTGAGCGGGGCGAATAGCGTGTCGAGCAGGCTTGGCCGCATGGCTGCCTCGGATGATGCAAATCGGCCACCATGGTCGCGTGTCATGGCGCGCCGCGCAACGTTGCCGCTGACAGTGGGGGAAGGCTGGTCTATATAACTCCCGCCCGGCCCGTCCGGGCTTTTGGCGTTGCGGAGTGCGCATGACCGGGTCGACGCGATCGAGCGAGGGGCTGGACCCGCGCCGGCGGAAATTGCTGTTCCGCGCCTGGCATCGCGGCATCCGTGAAATGGATTTGGTGCTTGGCCCCTTCGCCGACGCCTGCATCGCGGATTTCAACGAGCGCGATCTCGATGAATTCGAACGGCTGATGATTGTACCCGATCACGATCTTTACGGATGGGTCGTGGGCGAGACCGCAGCGCCCGCTGATTATGAAACGGCGCTTATGCAGCGGTTGCGCGCATTTCACCGGCATGGTGATAAGCCGTGACGAGTAACGCTCACCCCCCCATCGACTTGCTTGCCGCTGGGCGCCCGTTGACGCTCGCAGGCGTCGCTGACGGCGCCGAGGGTCTCGTGATCGCCGACCTCGCGCGCACGATTGCGGTGCGCGCGGCGGCCCCAGCGACGAGCCTTGTCGTCGTCTGCCGTGACGGCCCGCGCATGGCCGCGCTTTCGCGTGGCATCGCATTTTTTGCGCCAGACATCGAAATTCTCGAATTTCCGGCCTGGGATTGCTTGCCATACGACCGCGTCTCTCCCCATGCGGGCGCTGTGGCGCAACGCATGGCCGCGCTTTCACGGCTCGCCAACGTCTCGGGCCGCGAACGGCCATCGGTGCTGTTGACCACGGTGAACGCCGCGCTCCAGCGCGTGCCGTCGAAAAATCTTATCGCGAAACAGGCGCTCTCGGCTGCGCCCGGCAATGTGATCGGGATGGAGGCGGTAACGCGGTGGCTCGAGCTCAATGGGTTCATGCGCGCATCGACGGTGCGCGAGGCTGGCGATTATGCGGTTCGCGGCGGCATTCTCGATCTCTTTCCACCGGGCATGACCGAGCCGGTGCGGTTCGATTTTTTCGGGGACACCCTTGAGTCCATTCGAAGTTTCGATCCGGAAACGCAGCGCACGACCGACCAATTGTGCGCGCTGAACCTTGTGCCGGTTGCGGAATTTCAACTCACGGGCGAGACGATCCGGCGATTTCGTCAAGGTTATGTTGCGTCATTCGGCGCGCCGGCACCGGACGATCCGCTTTATGCAGCCGTGAGCGAAGGCCGGCGTTACCCCGGCATGGAGCATTGGCTGCCGCTCTTTCACGAACGCCTCGATACGTTGTTTGAGTATTTTGCTGGCTCGCCGGTCGCGATCGAGCCGCTCGCGGAAGACGCGGCTCATGAACGCCTCGCGCAAATCGCCGACTACCACGACGCGCGACTGCAAGGGCTGAGCGCGGATACCGGCCCGGGATATAAGCCGCTTCCCGCGGACCGCCTTTATCTGTCTGAAAAGGAGTGGCGTTCTCGTCTCGAAGCTTCGGCGTTGGTGCGGTTCACTTCGTTCAGCGTTCCCGATCGGGCGGGAACGATCGATATCGCGGCGCATCGAGGGCGTGACTTTGCCGCCGAGCGCGCGGAGCCGAATGCAAGAGTGTTCGATGCGCTGACTGCGCATGTGATGGCCCTGCAATCGGCCGGCAAGCGTGTTGCGCTCGCACTTTGGAGTGAAGGCTCGCGCGAGCGCATGCACCACGTCCTCGCCGATCACGGTTTGCACAATCTTGTTTCCATTCGCTCCTGGCCGGAAGCCTTGGCGCGGCCGCGATCCGACGTTACGCTTGCGGTGCTCGGCTTGGAATCCGGATTTGAGACCACCGATGTCGCTGTCATCAGCGAGCAGGACATTCTCGGCGACCGGCTGGTGCGGCCGCGCCGCGCCTCGCGACGGGCGGAGAACTTCATCGCTGAGGCGACGAGCCTCGCCGCCGGCGATCTCGTCGTCCATGTTGATCACGGCATCGGACGGTTTGTCGGGTTGCAGAATATCGAGGCGGCCAGCGCGCCGCACGATTGCCTGGAAATCCACTATGCCGCGGGCGATAAGCTTTACCTTCCAGTCGAAAATATCGAGCTCTTGTCGCGCTACGGCGCCGAGGAGACGAGCGTCGACCTCGACCGGCTCGGCGGTGGCGCTTGGCAGGCGCGCAAGGCACGCCTGAAGAGCCGCATCCGTGAAATCGCGGGCGAGCTCATCAAGGTCGCAGCCGAGCGCAAATTGCGCGAGGCGCCAAAACTAGCGGTGGCGCACGGCGCCTATGACGAATTCTGCGCCGGCTTTCCTTACGAGGAAACGGAAGACCAACAGGCCGCGATTGATGCTGTCATCGATGATTTATCCGCCGGCCGTCCGATGGACCGGCTGATTTGCGGCGACGTCGGTTTTGGCAAGACCGAGGTCGCTCTGCGCGCGGCCTTCATCGCGGTCATGAGCGGCAAGCAAGTGGCCGTGGTTGTGCCCACGACCTTACTTGCCCGGCAGCATTTTAAGACCTTCACCGACCGTTTCCGCGGGTTCCCGGTTCATATCGGCCAGGCATCGCGGCTCGTCTCCCATGCCGACCTCGCCAATGTGAGAAAAGGAATCGCTGATGGCGGGATCGATATCGTCATCGGAACGCACGCGCTGCTCGGCAAGACGATTCGATTCAAGGACCTGGGCCTGCTGGTGGTGGACGAGGAGCAACATTTCGGGGTAGCGCACAAGGAGAAGCTCAAGCAATTGCGCGCGGAGGTGCACGTACTCACACTGACGGCGACGCCGATCCCGCGTACGTTGCAGCTTGCGCTTACCGGTGTGCGCGATCTCTCCATCATCGCATCACCACCGGTTGACCGGCTGACGGTGCGTACTTTCGTTTCGCCTTTCGACCCGCTGGTAGTGCGCGAAGCGCTATTGCGCGAGCGCTATCGCGGTGGCCAATCCTTCTATGTCTGTCCGCGCATCGAGGACTTGGCCGGCGCCAAGAACTTCCTCGACAAGAATGTGCCCGAGGTCCACGTTGGCGTAGCGCACGGCCAAATGCCGGCAACGATGCTTGAAGACATCATGTCGGCATTTTACGACGGCAAGTACGACGTATTGCTATCGACCACGATCATTGAATCTGGCCTCGACATCCCGACGGCGAATACGCTGATCGTGCACCGCGCCGACCGTTTCGGGTTGGCGCAGCTCTATCAATTGCGCGGGCGCGTAGGACGAGCGAAGGTGCGCGCCTACGCGTTGCTGACATTGCCGGTGCAAAAGCAGATCACGGCGCAAGCCGAACGACGGCTAAAGGTTTTGCAGTCGCTTGATACATTGGGCGCGGGCTTTCAACTCGCCTCTCATGATCTCGACATCCGTGGTGCCGGCAATTTGCTCGGTGAGGAGCAATCGGGACATATCAAGGAAGTCGGCTTCGAGCTTTACCAACAGATGCTCGAAGAGGCTGTATTGAGCCTCAAAGCGGGCATTGCCGAGCCAGTGGCCGACCGCTGGTCGCCGCAAATTACCATCGGTATGCCGGTGCTTATCCCCGAGGACTACGTGGCCGATCTGGCCGTGCGCCTAGCACTCTACCGCCGCCTCGCCGAGATCGCAGGCGAGCACGAAATCGATGCCTTCGGCGCGGAGTTGATCGATCGCTTCGGTCCACTGCCCGAGGAAGTCGAGCATCTTTTAAGGATTGTCGCTATCAAGACGTTGTGTCTCCGAGCCAATGTCGAAAAGATTGAGACTGGCCCAAAGGGCGCGGTGCTTGCCTTCCGCGACAACACGTTCGCCAATCCGGATGGGTTGATCGCCTATATTCGCGACCAAGGCAGCGAGGCGCGAGTGCGGCCTGACATGAAAGTCGTATTTTTCGACGATTGGGAAATGCCGGAGCAACGCCTAAGAGGCACGACGGAAATCCTGCGCAGCCTTGTTGCGCTCGCCGAGCATGCAAAGGCGGCATAGCGGAATTTTCGGCAGATTATTCAACGGTACTAGCATGTGATTCCGAGGGGCGACGATCACGCTCGGCCGCCGCGCGCTCGATGGCGTCAGCGAGATACTCGGGCGCCTGCGCGCCGGAAACCGCGAGAACTCCGCCAAAGATGAAGCAAGGCACGCCCTCGATGCCGGCTTCCTTGGCGGAATTGGCCTCCTGCGTGATGCGGCCGACGTCGGTATCGCTCGCCAGCAGTTTCGCCACGGCATCCTCGTCCATCCCGCAATCGGTGGCCGCGCGAACGAGGGTCGCCCGGTCGGTGAGATCGGCACCCTCAGTAAAATAAAGATCCATCAGTCGCTGCTTCATTCGCGCCGAGTTGCCGGTATTGCCAGCCCAGAGAATGAGTCTGTGGCAATCGAGCGTATTCGGCTGGCGACTAATCGATTTTGGATCGTAGGTCAGGCCTTCGGCCGCGGCAGCCATCACCACTCGGCCTGCGATACCTTCGTAGCGCTCGACCGAACCGAATTTCTTGGTCAGATAGTCCGCGCGGCTGATCCCTTCGCGCGGAATCCAATCGTTGAGGAAATAGGGCCGCCAGCGCACTTCCACCGGAATATCGGGTTTGAGCGCGATGGCCTTTTGCAGACGGCTCTTGCCAATGAAGCACCACGGGCAGACGACGTCCGACACGACGTCGATTAGCAGCGGCGATGAATTCGGCGATACGGACATGCCATGAGCCTCGTCAAGCGATGGAAAACTGCCCGCTAACCTAGGTGGCCAATCACGTTCCGGCAACCACCGCTGCGCCATTCGCACTAATTATGCGGCGGCGAGTTCAGTCGCCAATCAGGCCTGCTTTATCGCAGCGACTGGCCGTTCGTTGAACGCGGCGGCGATCAACGCATTCGCGCCAAGATCGGCCAACGTCTTGCGCATCGCGCACCGGTCGGAAGCATGGCCTGCAAGCCGGTGTCCGGTGAGGGTGTCGGGAAGCGCCGCGATTGTACCGCCACGATCCACTTGGCTCACAAGCTCTTGTAATTTGCGAAGTGCGAACCGGTAACCGCCGACACCGACCATGCCGGGTGGCGGTCCGGTGATCGCGATTGTCTGCTTGTCGCGCTCGAGACGGCATGGAAATCCCGTATCGGCAAGACCATCGGGGGTCGTCATTGCATCGTCTCGCCCAAATGTAGGATCAGGATGTTGGCACACCATTGGCCCGCGCAGCCCAAGTGTGCCGGCGTCCGTACGCCTGATTTCGGCAACGATGGTCGCCCTTGCAGCAACGCGCGGCACGGTGATTGGCCCAACGGTGAGCGGCACGGGATGGCCGTCGGCGCCGCGCCGCGCGGCGAGCAGCCCAATCTCGCCGAATGCAATCAGATCGACAAGAGCGGTCTTCGAGTCTTGCCAGGGCTCGGCGCCTTGCAGCCGTTCCGGTGCACGCCAGATCGACAATATCGCTTTGACCGCCGCGGGTGCGCCGAGAAGGCCGGCTTGAGATATGCGTGACACCAGCGGGCCGGGCAGAATAACGAGATCGGGATCGTGCTCGTGGAATTGGGCTGCGAGGGTCGGCGGATCGAACGGCGTGTGCAGCACGAGCGTTCCGCGCGTTAGCAGCCAGGGTACAAGTGCAATAGCAAGCCCGGCAAACGAGCCAAGCGGTATACAAGACAGAATCATTGCATTCTCGGCGGCCCCACTCTCGATCAAAGGCGCAAGTCCGCCGGCGATAACTTGAAGATGCGTGCGCGGCATGGGAACGGGACCATCCCGTTGCATGTCGAATGTCACCACGGCAACGCGGCCCGCGTCGTTGTCGGTGCGACCGGCTACGGAAATGGATTTATCACTATGGGCGTCGAAAACATCGTCGAGTGCAACAACGCCGTTCGGTAGATTTTGTCCGAACGCGCAGACATAACGGATCGCAAACAGCCGAGAGGCAACCTCCATCGCGACACGGCATGGCTCCATCGCGTTGAGGCGGCAACACGTAACAATCGCCTTGACCCCCAGTCTGCTCAGCGCCGCGACGCAATCAGCATGGCGCCAAAGCAAGGGGAGTGGGGCGGCCACGTATCCGGCACGCATGACGCCGAGAATGGTCAATACGGCCTCGACAACATTGGGAAGTTGGATCGCAACGACGGCATGATCCGGCAATTGCATTTGGCGCAATCGCGCGGCAATCGTGGATATGGCGTAATCGGCTTGCCCATAGGTGAGGCGCTTCGGGATGCCGTCGGTAAAGCGTTGCCGGTTTGGCGGGTCGATGAGTGCCAGCCTTTCCGGTTGCCGCAAAGCGGCCAGGGCAAATATCTTGTCGAGTGTTGTGCTCGCATCGGAATGCAGCGAAGCCAACATGCCATTCGGTTGATTGCCGGATATCACGCGTCGGCCCTCTTCATGGCGATGACTTTCGCCACCACGTTTCCGGCAGGAAGCCGGAAAGCGAGGTCGCGTCGGGCCTGCCGATATGCGCCCAGCGTGCCACCCAATCACCGGCATGATGGTAAAGGGGCACAACGTAGAATCCTGAAAGCAACACACGATCGAGCGCCCGCACAGCTGAAACGAATTCGCCACGATCTCTGGCCGCAAGCATAGCGGCGATCATCGTATCCACCGCGGGACTCCTGACGCCCATATAATTGCGCGTGCCATCAGTGTCGGCCGCGGCGGAGCCCCAGTAAAATGCTTGCTCGTTGCCGGGCGAGAGCGACGCGTCCCACTGGTACTGGATCATGTCGAAATCGTAGGTGAGGCGCCGTCGGTCATATTGAACCGCATCGACGTTACGCAACCGAATGGCGACGCCCGCGCGCTTGAGGTCGCGGCCGAAGGCAAGTGCGACACGTTCCTGATCGCGGCTGGTGACGAGGATTTCGAATGTCAGCGGCTTTCCGGTCTGACGCTCCAGCAATTGCGAGCCGCGTAATTCGTAACCCGCGGCTTCGAGCAGCACGAGGGCGGTCTTCAGGGTGTCGCGATCGCGTCCTGAGGCGTCCGTCACCGGCGGCGCCCATTGGCCTTCAAGGATGTCGGTGCGCACCGCGCCGGGGAAGGGCGCAAGCAGCGCGCGTTCACGGGCATCGGCGGCGCGTCCATTGGACGCAAGTTCGGAGCTGGCGTAATAGCTCGCGGTACGCCGGTAGAGATCGAAAAAGTAATTATGATTTATCCATTCGAAATCAAACAAAAGTGAAATCGCCTCGCGGACGCGGATGTCGGCGAAAACCGGGCGACGCGTGTTGAAAACGAAGGCGAACATCCCCTTCGGCAATCCATCCGGGGAAATTTCTTTGACGACGCGACCATCGCCGACTGCGGGAATGTCGTATCCGGTTTGCCAGCGCCCGGGATCCGTTTCCGCGCGAAGATCGTAGAGTCCCTTCTTGAACGCCTCGAAATGCGTGTTGGCGTCACGGTAATAATCGAAATGGATCTCATCGAAGTTCCACTGCCCGCGATTGATCGGCAGGTCGCGCCCCCAATAGGCCGGATCGCGCGTAAACGTGACACTGCGGCCGGGTTTAACGTCGGTCACGACATACGGACCGCTGCCGACGGGCGGCGTGAATGTCGTCTCCTCAAACGTTTCAGGATTGATCGCATGTTTCGGCAGTACCGGCATCAATCCGAGAATAAGCGGCAATTCACGATCACCACTTCCTGATAAATCGAATCGCACGCCGCGTTCACCGACGATCTCGGCCTTCGTCACTTTCGAATAATAGGTGCGATGATTGGGGCGGCCACGGTCGCGCAACAGCTGCCATGAGAAAACGACATCTTGCGGCGTCACGGGCTTACCGTCGGAAAAGCGCGCGGCCGGATTGAGCGTGAAGGTGACGAATGAACGTTCGTTGTCTGTCTCGATCAATTGCGCCAGCAGACCGTAGAGCGTGAATGGCTCATCATAACCGCGTGCCATCAAGCTTTCGATGACGTAACCGCGGATCGATTGTGCTGCGAGGCCTTTGACGACTAGTGGGTTGAGGCTGTCGAAGGTTCCGAGCGCGCCCTGAACGAGGCGTCCGCCTTTGGGCGCCTGCGGATCGGCATAGCGCAGCCGCGAGAAGCCGGCGAGCATCGCGGGCTCGCCATGCATGGCGATCGCGTGGCGCGCTTCAGCGGCCGCGACCCGGCGCGAGGCTGTAGCATCAGCAAGACCTGCCAGCGTGATGAGCACGATGGCTTGCGCTAACGCCAGCCGGCGTTGCGCGGCTCCTTGAGCGGGTGCGGGCGCGATCACGGTTTCTTAGACGGCTGCGATTCGTGGCTTTCTTCAAGCCATTATATCGGGCGACGTGCCCTGTGCCGCGACTGGGAGGCATCGAAAAGGCATCCCGCATTGCTGCCGAATCGCGGATTTCGAACCTTTATTGTTGCGGCGAATTGAGCTATCAGGCCGTCATACCGCGTCACGCTGTTGCCGTTTTTCACGCCGAGACACGCCCCCGACAGGGCGGCATTTGGCCCGCCCAGGCGCCTCGGAGGCGTCGAGACAGAGGAAAACTAACTCATGAATCATCGAATTTTGTCCGCGCCAGCCTGGCCACACAACCGGGCGTTTGTCGTGATTTCGGCCGCGGCAGTCATTGCAGCTTTTGCTGTTTCTTCCACTTTGGCACAGGCGCAGCAGCCCAAGCCTGCTCAACCGGCGAAGCCAGCGCCAAAAACGCAGGCGCAGCCGGCAAAGCCGGCACACCCCGCTCAGCCAGGCCAGGCGCAGCCGGCGCAGCAAGACGTTCAGTTAATCTATTCACCGTGGACAAAATTCTGTCTGAAGGGGCAGGAAGCGAGTGCCAAGCAGGTTTGTTTCACCGGCAAGGATGCGCGCATCGAATCCGGCGCTCCGGTTGTTGCCGCCGTATTGATCGAGCCCGAGGGCGCCGAGAAAAAAATTCTTCGTGTTACGCTTCCGCTCGGCATGCAGTTGCAACCGGGCACGCGCATCATCATCGATCAAGGCCAGCCATCCACGGGTCCATACGTAATCTGTTTCACCAATGGCTGCATGGCCGATTACGAAGCCAATACCGATATGATTGGCAAGCTGAAGAAGGGCCAGACCTTGTCAGTGCAGGCGATCAATTCCGGCGGTGCGCCCGTCAGCCTGGCGCTACCCCTTGCCGAATTTGCCAAGGCGTATGACGGTCCGCCGACCGACCCGAAGGTTTTCGAGGAGCAGCAGAAAAAGCTGCAGGATGAATTGCAGCGCCGCGCCAATGAGGCTCGCCAGAAGCTCGAAAGCCAGCAGGGCCAGCCCGACAAGAAGTAATTAAACCGGCCGCGTAGTGAATAAAGAGGCGTCCCATGGGGCGCCTCTTTTCATTCCAACGATGTTCAGCGCGCTTAATTCATCAGGAAGTCGCGTGGACGGTAGCTGCCTTTGCCGTCTTTGATGAAAACTTCCGCCACCTGCGGATGGCGGATCGGTTCGCTCGATGTATCGGGCAGAAGATTCTGCTCGGAGACATAAGCGATGTACTCGGTTTCCGCGTTCTCGGCGAACAGGTGATAGAATGGCTGATCTTTGTTCGGACGGATTTCTTCGGGGATCGACTGCCACCATTCCTCGGTATTGTTGAAGGTCGGATCGATGTCGAAAGCCACACCGCGGAACGGAAATAGGCGATGCTTGACCACCTGTCCGATCTTGAACTTTGCAATGCGCGGTGCGCTTGCTTTGGGCGGGATTGGTTTCGACATGCTCGGCGGAACTGATTTTGACATTATCACTAAAACATAATCCTAAATTGGTGCTGGGGAATAGGCATCAAAATCCGTAAGTCCGGCCCAGTTCCGGATCCTTGGCGGCAACGAGCCTCGCCAAATCGACCAAGACCTTGGCCTGTTTCCAAGTTGCGTCATCTTGCATCTTGCCATCGATCATCACCGCGCCGGTGCCGTCGGGCATGGCTGCAAGGATTTTCCTGGCGAAGGCGACCTCGGCCTGATCCGGCGAAAACACCTTTTTCGCGATCGCGATTTGTGAGGGGTGCAATGACCAGGCCCCGGCACAGCCCAGCAGGAAGGCATTACGAAATTGCACCTCACAGCCCGCAGCGTCAGCGAAATCACCGAACGGGCCGTAGAATGGCTTGATGCCGGCTGAAGCGCAGGCGTCAACTATTTTTGCAAGGGTGTAATGCCAGGGATCCTGCTGGAAAGCCGCGCGCGGCGCGTCATCTGCTGGATCAGCAATGACTTTGTAGCCCGGATGGCCACCGCCAACACGCGTCGTCTTCATCGCGCGCGAGGCGGCGAGATCGGCTGGACCGAGGCTCATCCCATGCATGCGCGGCGACGCCACGGCAATGGCGTCGACATTCTTCACGCCCTCCGCGGTTTCGAGGATGGCATGGATCAAGATCGGTTTCTTGACACCATGTTTTGCCTCAAGCTGGGCAAGCAACTGATCGAGATAATGGATGTCCCAAGGGCCATCAACTTTGGGCAGCATGACGACGTCGATTTTATTACCGACCGCCGCGACGATTTGCGTTATGTCCTCGAGCGCCCAAGGCGAATTGAGCGCATTGATCCGTGTCCACAATCCGGTGGAACCGAATTTCGTCGCGCATACAAACGAGATGAAGCCCGCACGCGCCGCTTCCTTGGCGTCGGCAGGAATGGCGTCCTCCAGATTGCCGAGGACGACATCCACCTCGCGCGCGAGTTGTGGGACTTTCGCGACGAGTTTCTCGATATGTGGCGGCACGAAATGGATCATGCGCTCGAGCCGCACCGGGAGCTCACGCAACGGCGCCGGCGCGCCGACTGCGAGCGGCTTGAAGAATTGACGCGGAAGCTTCATGACGTGATCCTGGAATACCCAGCGAGCCAGCGTCTAGAGGAATGCAAGGCCCACGCCAAGCGCGATTCTCCGATTGTCATCTCGCCTTGGTACATATGGCGGACTAACGTAACCATCGCGTCTTTTGGATACCGCCATGTCGCTGCCACTTTCGGGCCTTCGCGTTCTAGACTTCACGACATTACTGCCCGGCCCGTTGGCAACGCTGATGCTCGCCGAGGCTGGCGCCGAGGTGCTCAAAATCGAGCGGCCCGGCGGCGAAGATATGCGGAGATCGGAGCCGCGCTGGGACGGCGAGGGCGCGTCATTTGCGCTGCTCAATCGTGGCAAAAAGGGTCTCACACTCGATCTGAAATCAGATAAAGATCGCAGTCGACTTCAACCATTACTTGAGCAAGCTGATGTACTAGTCGAACAGTTCCGGCCAGGGGTCATGGATCGCCTCGGTGTCGGTTACGTGACCGTGCGCAGGCTCAATCCGCGAATCGTCTATTGTTCGATTTCCGGTTACGGCCAATCCGGCCCGCGCGCCCAGGAGGCAGGCCACGACATCAACTATATCGGCCATACGGGGCTGCTAGCCCTCCAACCGGGCCCGCCTGAGCGGCCGGTGGTGCCACCGGCGCTGGTAGCCGATATCGCCGGGGGTACATTCCCTGCGGTCATCAACATCCTCCTGGCGCTACGTCAACGTGATCGGACTGGGGAGGGCTGCCACCTCGATATTGCTATGACCGATGCGATGTTTGCCTTCGCCTGGCACGCACTGGCGGCGGGCTTCGCAACTGATCGATATCCAAAGGGCGGCGAAGGGCAGCTTGTTGGCGGCTCGCCGCGCTATCAGCTCTACCCAACGAGGGACGGGCGGCTCGTTGCCTGCGGCGCGCTCGAGCAACACTTCTGGGTCGCCTTCACGCGCGCCATCGGTCTTGCACCGGTCTATGTCGATGACGGGCGCTATCCGGTCGCGACGCGCGCGGCCGTGGCGAAAATCATTGCGGAGAGGACCGCCGACGAATGGCAGCCGATCCTTGCCGCTGCCGATTGCTGCGCCACTATCGTACGCACGCTCGAAGAGGCGCTCCGCGATCCGCATTTTGTAGCGCGCGGATTGTTTGCCTACAAAGTTGCGAATGCAACGGGAATAACGATGCCGGCGATTCCGATGCCAATTGCGCCAAGTTTTCGCGAGCCTGTGAGTTACGTCAAATCGTTTCCATCGCTCACGGACGATGACGGTTAAAGCGCCTCTCCACGCATCAGCCGCGGCTGCGTGGTGGGAGCTACACCCTCGCGCATGATGACACGGCGTAATGGCGCGATACGTTCCATCAAATACAAACCGAAACCGCGTGCGCCCTGGAAAGGCAGGAAACCCGACAGCAGCGTGCGATTGAGCAGATCAACCGCGAAAGTCCGGCTCGTAATATCTATGCGGCGCAAGGTGTCGTAGCGGGTGAGCAGATCAGGTTCGCCGATGTCATGACCGGAACGGTGCGCGGCGATCGCAAGCTCGCTAATGGTCGCTGCATCGCGCAAGCCGAGATTGAGGCCTTGTGCGCCGATCGGCGGGATCACATGTGCCGCCTCGCCGATCAGCGCGACGCGGTTTTCGCCGAACCGTTTTGCTGTCTCGACCGCAAGGGGAAAAATACCGCGTCCCGGCTCGATCACAAACTTGCCGAGGATCGAATGCGCACGCCGCTCGATCTCGTGCGCCAAGGTTGCGTCATCGAGCGCGGATAGGCGCTCCGCATTCATGTGGTCGACGACGCAAACGAGGCTCGAGCGCAGGCCCGGTAACGGTACGAGTGTGAACGGCCCGCTTTCGGTATGAAACTCGGTTGAGATGTCGCGATGCGGGCGGGAATGGCGCAGCGTTAGAGTTAACGCGGTCTGCGGATAGCGCCAGCCCTCCGTGTCGATCCCGGCCGCGGCGCGGCAGAGCGACTTGCGTCCATCGGCGCCAATGACGAGCGGCGCCTCGATAATCGTGCCATCGAGCAGGGTTACGCCGGCCTTTGTCTCGCCGATTTCGACGGTGCGCGCAGTGTCCTCGATGCGCGCGAGGGAAGGCAGCTCCGCGGCACGATGTTCCAGCGCCGCGACAAGGTGGCGGTTCTCGATGTTGTAGCCAAAGGCGTTAAGGTTGATGTCGGAGGCGGTAAAAGAAACCTCGGGAGCACGCAATAAGCGCACGGTATCATCGATAATGCGCATGACGCGCAGCGGTGCAGCAAGCGCGCTACAATGCTGCCAAACCCCAAGCGTCTCGAGCGCCGTCACCGATCCCGCCAGGAGGGCGGTGGTTCGGTTATCGATTTCAGGCGCTCGTTTGGCCACAAGCGCCGTTTCGAGCCCTGCCTGAGCCAACGCAATGGCCGCGGTAAGCCCCGCCGGGCCTGCCCCGACGATCGCGACGCCGGCCTTCAGGTACTTGCTGGGCAGCTTTTTTGCCATGCGACATACCCTTCAAGCGCCATTATATCGTCTGCGACCCGGAAACCATGATGGCCGTCAAGGATTCCGCTAACGCAGCCATTAAGCTAATGATGCCGGTAGCGGCTTCATCGTATTCGCGGGCCAAGTTGCCTAGCTGACCCAACTCGCTCCATGACCATCGCCGACGAGAATCGTCTGAACCGCCTGTCACCGGCCGCGTCCCGGCTCGGCAGGGCGCTGGCGCATCCCCGCGCTGTTGCCGTCGTTTGCATCCTCATGCTCGCAGGACTTGGCTGGATCTATCTTGGTGTGGTCGTGGCGAGCGCAATTGGCGCACGCGGCGACATCTGGGGATTTCTACAGATCTTGTGCAGTCCGACCGCGGCGGCGGCGTTCGGCATGCCTGCGGCCGGACCCTGGGGATTAGGCGACATTGCATTGGTCCTCCTGATGTGGATCGCCATGGTTTTGGCGATGATGCTGCCAACCGCGAGCCCAATGATCCTGACCTACGCCGAGATCGCCGACACAGCGGTAGGGAAGGGCGAGCGCGTAGTTTCTCCCTTTGTGCTGGCCGGCGGATACGGCGCGGTTTGGATCGGTTTCGCTTTTGCAGCCGCTTTGCTTCAAGCGCTGCTGGTTCGCGCAACCCTGCTTGATCCGGCGATGGCGCCAGCGGGCCTCCTCTTGTCCGGAGAAATTTTTGTCGGCGCCGGTCTCTACCAATTTTCCGCGCTCAAGAGCGCGTGCCTAACGCGCTGTCAAAGCCCGTTTCCCTTCTTCTTTGCCAATTGGGCGACGACTCCGCAGGGTGTTTTTGCATTGGGAGCGCGCCAAGGATTGCATTGCCTTGGCTGTTGCTGGGCGTTGATGCTGGTAATGCTCGCCGTGGGCACTATGAATGTGGTTTGGATGATCGCACTCGGCGTGATAATGGCCGCCGAGAAGCTGACGACAACGCCCCGGTTCAGCCATGTCGTCGGTGCGGTATTCATTGTGATCGGCTTGGGATTTCTTTTCACCTATGTCGAATTCAATTGGCCGGCTTGGTCTAGAATCGAAAGCGTGTAAGGAGTAACGCGTGGCGGAATCTTGGAAGCTGAAAGGTGAGATGACGCTGTCATGCAGTTGCACGGTGTTTTGTCCATGCGTGCTTTCGCTCGGCGAGCATCCGCCAACCGAAAACACGTGCCAGACCTGGGCCGGCATCCGCATCGACGAGGGACATTTCGACGACGTGGATCTCGGCGGCGTCAACGTCGCGCTGATGATTGAAATTCCCGGCATCATGGCGCGCGGCAATTGGACTGCGGCGCTTTACGTGGACGAGAAGGCATCGGTCTATGCGCTCAAAGGGCTGACCCGTATCTTCACCGGACGCGTCGGTGGCTCGACGCACCTGTTATCAATTCTGGTTGGAAGTTTCCTCGGCGTTCGCCAAGTGCCAATTGTCTATCGCACCGATGGCGACACGCGCGTCGTAACCATCGACAAGATCGTAGACGGCGCGGTAATCCCGATCCGCGGCGAGAAGCCAGGCGAGCATGTCATGATCCGCAATAGCCGCTATTGGATAGCACCCGACGTCATGGTGTCGCGCGCGGACAAATCGCGCTATCGCGGGTTCGGTCGCAATTGGAACTTCGCCGGGCGTTCGGCTGAAATCTGCAAGCTTGATTGGGGTAACTAACGGGGCTCGGCATGGCCCGTCGGCGCAAAGTCCACCAGCGCAAGTCTGGAGACATCCAAGTGCCCCCGTTCGCGCGCGCCGGTGCCTTCTCCGTTCATATCCTGACCGCTTGCGGCGCCGGCGTTGGGTTGCTCGCGCTGATCGCCGCCGTCCGTGGTGAATGGGCGACGATGTTTGCCTGGTTGGGCGTAGCCCTGATCATCGATGGGGTCGATGGCACATTCGCGCGGCGCCTCAAGATCGCGGAACGGCTACCGCGCTGGTCGGGGGATGCGCTCGACCTCGTGGTCGATTTCGTTACTTACGTTTTCGTGCCGGCCTTCGCTTTGGCGGCAAGCGGGCTGCTGGACGATTTGTTGGCGATACCGCTCGCGCTCGTCATCGTTATCTCGAGTGGGCTCTATTTCGCCGACCGTGAAATGAAGACCGACGGCAACTATTTTCGCGGGTTTCCCGCCTTGTGGAACGCGGTTGCGTTCTATGTATTTCTGCTCAAACCGGTACCGTGGGTCTCGGCACTGACGATTGCTTGCCTTGCGGTTCTGACGTTCGTCCCCATTCGCTTCATTCATCCGTTTCGCGTGGCGAGATTGCGCGCTGTGAGCATCGCCGTGCTTTGCCTGTGGTCGACGTTGGCCCTTTATGCCGTGATCGAGGAGCTCGAACCGGAACCTTGGGTCGCTTGGAGTCTCGTGGCGTTGGGCCTCTACTTTTTTGTCGCGGGTTTCTTGCGCGAACGGCGTTGACATGCGAACAAAGTAGGAATGCTCGAACTTCTCGCCGATCCGCATGCTTGGCTTGCGCTCATCACGCTTACCGTGCTCGAAGTTGTCCTCGGTATCGACAACCTCGTCTTTATCTCCGTACTGGTGTCGCGGCTCGACCCGAAAAAATCCGAGCGGGTGCGCCAGATCGGATTGTCGCTCGCCTTTGTGTTCCGGATTGCGCTGCTCGCCGTGCTATCTTGGGTCATCGGTCTGACCGCGCCGGTGTTCGAGGTT
This sequence comes from Hyphomicrobiales bacterium, assembly GCA_016210825.1. Classification (GTDB taxonomy): domain Bacteria; phylum Pseudomonadota; class Alphaproteobacteria; order Rhizobiales; family Xanthobacteraceae; genus JACQTM01. Next base: position 3,469 of record JACQTM010000392.1, on the reverse strand, counting down.
TGGGGCAACGCGTTTTCATGGCGCGACGTCATCTTGATTGGGGGCGGCGTATTCTTGATCGCTAAAGCGACCCATGAAATTCATAGCGAGGTCGAGACCGAGGAAACAAAGTCTGCATCAGCTGATGTCCGGCAAACCGCGTCACTTGTTATTGCCCAGCTGATCGTTATTGACCTCGTTTTCTCGCTCGATTCCATCATCACCGCCATCGGCTTGGTCAATCACATCGAAATCATGGTGGTCGCAATTGTGATCGCCATGATTGTGATGTACGCAGCGTCGCGACCGGTCGCAGATTTCATCGTGCGATACCCAACCGTGAAGATGCTGGCGCTGGCCTTCCTGCTATTGATAGGCGCGGCGCTGATCGCCGACGGGTTCGACTTCCATATTCCGCGCGGCTACATCTATTTTGCCATGGCGTTTTCCGGCGCGGTCGAGACCTTCAATATCCTCGCGCGCCGCAAACGCCGATCATAGAAACCGTTCCGGATCATCGCGTTGACGCAATCCAATCCCGTTATGCTTATCACCGGCGGCAGCCGCGGCATTGGCGCTGCCACGGCGAAATTGGCGAGCGCGCGTGGCTTCGCGATCGCGGTAAACTACAGGAGCGACGACAAGGCGGCCGATGCCGTCGTCGCAGCGATCGAAAAGGAGGGCGGGCGTGCCGTCGCCATTCAGGGCGACATGGCGATCGAATCCGATGTCGAGCGGGTGTTTGCCGCGGTCGATCAATCGCTCGGGCGACTAACTCATCTCGTCTACAACAGCGGTATCACTGGCAAGATGTCACGCGTCGAAGGGGTCGCGGCGCAAACCTTGCGCGAGGTCATGGACGTCAACCTGATCGGTGCGATCCTTGCAGTGCGCGCGGCGATCCCGCGCCTGTCAAAGCGCCACGGAAACCGGGGCGGCGCCATTGTTTTAATCTCATCGGTCGCGGCGACATTGGGTAGCCCCGGGGAATATGTCTGGTATGCCGCCTCGAAGGGCGCCATCGATTCAATGACGATTGGTCTTGCGCGTGAACTCGCGGAGGACGGCATCCGCGTCAACGCCGTCTCGCCCGGGCCCGTTGAGACGGAAATCCACGAGCCCGGCCGTCTCAATCGCGTCGTCAAGCAGGTGCCGATGGGCAGAGCGGCGACGCCGGAAGAGATCGCCGAAACGATCCTGTTCCTGCTCTCGGATGCATCGTCCTACACCACCGGCGCAGTCTTGCGAGTGGGCGGTGGGCGCTAACCGCCAGCCGCCTTGCGTCTTCGCCGCCACTCCCTATGATCGCGCCGCGGCGCACGGCCGCCGACATTTTCAACAGGGCGCGTGCCACGATAAAGCGCGCATTGCCATACGGGAGAGACGATGATGGTCGCAGCAGTCCGCGTACATAAGCATGGCGGGCCCGAAGTTCTTACCTACGAGGACGTCGAGGTCGCGGCCCCGGGCCAGGGCCAGATCCGCATCAAGCAGCACGCCTGCGGCATCAATTTCATCGATACCTATTTCCGCATGGGCATGTATCCGTCGCCGGTTGGCATGCCATTCGTCGCCGGTAACGAGGGTGCGGGCGAAGTGACGGCGGTCGGCGCGGGTGTCACCGACTTCAAAGTCGGTGATCGCGTGGCTTACGTGGTCGGCCTCGGCGGGTATGCAGCCGAGCGCCTGCTGCCGGCGGACCGGGTGGTGAAAATGCCCGACAAGATCTCCTACGAGCAGGCTGCCGGCATGATGCTCAAGGGCATGACGGCACAATATCTGATCCATCGCACCTTCAAGGTACAAAAGGGCACCACGGTGCTCATGCACGCGGCGGCGGGCGGCGTCGGCCAAATCCTCTGCCAATGGGCTAACCATCTCGGCGCCACGGTGATCGGCACCGTCGGCTCCAAGGACAAGGCGGAGCTTGCCAAGAAGAACGGCTGTCACCACACGATCCTCTATCGCGACGAGGATTTTGTCGCGCGGGTGAAGGAGATCACCGGCGGCAAGCTGTGCGATGTGGTCTATGACGGTATCGGCAAGACGACGTTCCCAGCCTCACTCGATTGTATTCGCCCACTCGGCCTATTCGCAAGCTTCGGCAGTGCCTCGGGCCCAATCGAGGCATTCAACATTAACATCCTGCAAACGAAAGGTTCGTTGTTCGCCACGCGGCCGACGCTGAATACTTACGTCGCCAAGCGCGAGGACCTCGTGGCAACGGCCAAGAGCTTGTTCGACGTCGTAACCGGCGGCGCCGTGAAAATACCAGTAACGCAGACCTATAAGCTCAAGGATGCGGTCAAGGCGCATCGCGATCTCGAGGGCCGCGAAACGACGGGCTCCTCCATACTCGTTCCCTGAGTGCCGGCGCGGACTTGACGGTTCATCGGATTTTTTGCTTGGCGGGCGCTGCGTTTCTTGTCGCAGCGCCCGCCGTGTTTTCCGCGACAGCGGATCCTGCGGTGACAAATGCACAAATTCTGGCGCTATCGGTCAAGCATTGCACCGCCTGTCACGCCAGGCATCCAACGCATTTGAGCGTGCGTGAGGCGCCAAAAAACATGCGCTTGGAAACGATCGCCGAGCTCAAACGTCACGCTCGTGCGATCTTCGAACAGACGGTTAAGACCAAAGCGATGCCACTCGGCAATCAGACCGAGATGACGGACGCTGAACGTGCCATGCTGGGACGTTGGATTCGCAGCCTGAAATAAGTTCCTCTATCCGAGTACGCAGATATCGATGCAAAGCCAATATCAAAATGCTTCGTCGCCACCCGCACCATGGGGCTATTGGACGACGCTCGGCTGGGCGTTGCTGGCATTTGCTATTTCGCTGGTCGTGACGGCCCTATTTCTGAGTTGGCTTAATCTCAACCCGGTATCATTGCCGACGCGGGCGAATTACGACGGCACCACGATCGCGATCACAATTTTCGTCTCAACGCCGGTGCAGATCGCGATCCTCGTTCTGGCGGCGCAAATCAGGCGCTGGCCGGCAACGGACTATCTTGGTCTCGTCTGGCCCGGGCGGCGGGAAGTCTATGTTGGCCTTGCCGGCGTGGTTGTTCTCATCGTCGCCTTCGACGGAATGTTCCTGTTGTTCGGCGAAGAGATCGTGTCTGAATTCCAGATCGGAATTTATCGCGACGCCGATGCCGGCGGGTGGCTGCTCTGGCTGCTGATAGCGGCGGCAGTTGTGGCGCCGATTGGGGAGGAAATCATGTTCCGCGGATTTTTGTTCCGCGGCTGGGCGCGTACGCGCACTGACGCTCCCTATGCGATTGCGGTGATCGCGCTTGCCTGGTCGGTGCTGCACATTCAATACAATTGGCTCGGGATTCTGCAGGTTTTCACCGCGGGCTTGCTGCTCGGCTGGATGCGCTGGCTTACCGGCTCAACCTTGCTCACTATCATGATGCATTCCGCGATTAACGTCGTCGCCATGGCCGAGACGGCGGTCCGCTTCGAATGGACGCGCGGCG